>DATISK010000087.1:0-3051 GCA_035581545.1 Ornithinimicrobium sp.
CACCCTGGCGAACCCGTCCGGGATGCCCGCCAGGGCCCGGCGTACGTCTTCGTCCTCGAGCCGTCCGGGGTCCAGGTCCCGCAAGGACCCGACCCCCAGGGCCGCGGCCGCCTGCTCGCACGTCGCGCGGCGAGCGGCATACTGCCCGTCCGCGAGGGAGTGGTGGGCCCGCGTGTCGACCACGAGGAGCTCGTGGTCGGGCAGGGTCCAGGCGACGGGGACGACCGTGAAGTCACGGGCGTCGAGGAGGAGCAGGTGCTCGTCGACGGCGCGGAGCGAGACGGTCTGGTCCATCCCCCCGGTCGCGGCCCCGGCGACCTCGTTCTCCGCCCGGACGCAGGCGTTCACCAGGTCCTCGACGGGCAGGTCGGCCAGCCCCGGCACGACGTCCCGCAGCGCCGCGCCGACCGAGCAGGACAGGGCGGCCGAGGACGACAGGCCGGCGCCGAGGGGCACGTGGCCGTCGACGAGGACGTCCATCCCGACCTCGTGCGGGCCGACCCGCTCCGCCAGGACGTGCGCCACCCCGGCGACGTAGGCGGCCCAGCCCTGCGGGCGGCCGGGCCCCACGGAGGTGACCGGCCCCTCCCAGCCCTGGGGTGCCTGCAGGGACGCCAGCCGCAGCAGGCCGTCGTCCCGACGGCGCACCGCCGCGTAGGTGCGGTGCGGCAGCGCGAGCGGCAGCGCGTAGCCGCCGTTGTAGTCGGTGTGCTCCCCGATGAGGTTGACCCGCCCCGGCGCCGCCCACACGCCGTCGGGCCGGTCCCCGAACCGGTCGAGGAAGGCGGTGGTCAGTCCGTCCGCGACGTCCTCGTCCACGGCGGGGCGGACCCAGGTGACCGGAGGGGTGGTCATCGGACCTCCACGACGTGCAGCAGGTGGGCGTGCTCGGGGTGCAGGGGCACCATGGGCAGGCCGACCTCGTCGAGCACCCTGCCGGGCAGGACGACGCCCGAGCGGGCCCACGGCACGGTCCTCCCGCCGTCCAGGAGCCCCTCGCCCCCCGGGTCGGGCACGGTGACCCGGTAGCGCCGGTCCGGGTCGAGCCCGGGCAGCCGCACCCGCCCGGGTCCGGAGACCGCGCGGCGGACGGACACGACGCCGTACAACGCCTCAGCACGGTCCGGCGCGACGACGCCGTGCACCCAGGTCGCGTCGTCGTGGTGGTCGCCGCGCACGACCGTGCCGGTGTGCAGCAGGGCGCGGTGGGCCCGGTGGAAGGCCACCCAGCGGGCGAGCACCTCCAGCTCCTCCTCGGTGGCTGCGGTGAGGTCCCACTCGATGCCCAGGTGACCCCAGACGGCGGTCTGTGCGCGGAAGGACAGGTCGTGCCGTCGTCCCGTCGTGTGCGACCGCGGAGAGCCGACGTGCGTCCCGACCCAGCCGGGCGGGAGCAGCGCGAAGGTCCACCGCTGGATCTGCTGCCGCTCGAGCGGGTCGATGCAGTCGGAGGCCCACACCCGCACGCAACGCTCCATCACACCCAGGTCGATCCGCCCGCCTCCCCCGGCGCAGGACTCGATCTCCAGGCCGGGCCTCGCCTCGCGCAGCTCGTCCATGAGCCGGTAGGCGGCCAGGGTGTGCTGCCGCACCCCCGCCTCTCCGCCAGGGGTGTGCCCGGCGTCGTTGAGATAGCGGTTGTGGTCCCACTTCAGGTAGGCGATGTCGTAGGTCGACAGCAGCGCCTCGAGCTGGTCGCGCACGTGCGCATACGCCCCGGGGTGACCCAGGTCGAGCACGTGCTGCTGCCGCGACTCCAGCCCCCGGCGCCCGCCCGCGCTGAACAGCCACTCGGGGTGGGACCGGGCCAGGTCGGAGTCCGCGCTGACCATCTCCGGCTCCACCCACAGGCCGAACTCCATGCCCAGACCGTGGACGTGGTCCACGAGCGGGCCCAGCCCCCGGGGCCAGACCTCCGGCGAGACCACCCAGTCCCCCAGGCTGGTGGTGTCGTCCCGCCGGCCGCCGAACCACCCGTCGTCCAGCACGAAGCGCTCGGCGCCGACCCTGGCGCCCAGGTCCGCCAGGGCCGTGAGCCGCTCCAGCGACTGGTCGAAGTAGACGGCCTCCCAGGTGTTCAGCGTCACCGGACGCGGACGGGTCGGGGCGTGGGGCCGGGACCTCAGCCAGGCGTGGAAGCGTCCGGAGACCTCGTCCAGACCGGTCCCGTGCGCGGCATACGTCCAGGGGGCGGTCATCGACTCCCCGGGTGCCAGGCGCACCTCGCCGTGCTCCAGCGCCTCCCCGGACCCCAGGACCCGGGCACCGTTGGAGAGCCGTTCGGCGTAGGTCTGCTGGTTGCCGCTCCAGCCCAGGTGGACCGCCCAGACCTGCCCGTGCCGGAAGCCGAAGCCCGGCTCCCCCGCGCAGAGCAGGTGGACCGCGTCCAGGCCCGTCCTCCCGGTGCGCACCTCCCGGGAGTGGACGCCGGCGGAGAAGGGCTGCCGCTGCGGGATGCGCTCGAAGGTGTGCCGCCCGGTGAAGTCGAGCAGCTCGGCGGCCCGCTCGGGCACGGGGAGGGTCTGCCGGACCGCACCGACGTCGTAGGTCTCCTCGCCCCGGTTGGTCAGCGTCGACCGCAGGCGCAGCAGCCCGCCGGGGTGCAGCTCGACCTCGAGGACCAGGCCCAGGTGTGCGGCGGGGTCGCTCGCGCGCACGACGACCCGCTGGCTGCCGTCGGGGGCGGTGGAGGTCTCGGGGTCCTGCGTGGTGCGGAAGGCCGGCGACCAGTCCCGTCCCGACCGAGATCCCTCCACGCCCGGGCGACCGATCCAGGCGCGACCGTGCTCGGGCAGGATGCTGACGCTGTCCGCGACGTCGAAGGGGCTGTCCCCCACCGCCTCCCGGGCGGCGACGCCCAGGGCCGCCAGGTCCTGCGCGGTGAGCTGGCCGAGGTCCGCCCCCCAGTGGCGCACCACCGGCAGCAGGTCGTCGGCGAGCTCGAGCACCACGGAGGTGCCGGCGGAGCGCAGGTGCAGGTGTCGGGGCGTTCCGGGCGGTCTGGAGGTCACCGGACCACCTCACCGGAGGTGGGGTGGCGTTGTCCAGTCC
>DATISK010000088.1:0-5480 GCA_035581545.1 Ornithinimicrobium sp.
GTCCTCGCCGGCCGGCCGGGCGTGCAGACGGAAGGACGCCCTCCCCCGGTCGTCGAGCACGACGTCGCCCGCCCGCACGTCGGCGTCCGGCGACAGCCCGACGAGCAGCGTGCGCGCCCCGGCCGCGTCGGCGTGCCGACGCATCCCCGACACCACCGCGTCGTCGGCGTTGAGCACCGCCAGGCCCCCGGCGGGCAGCGCCTGGACCAGCTCGGACTTGGCCTCCCCGATCGCCTCCCGGGAGCCGAACTCGCCCAGGTGGGCGCTGCCCACGTTGAGCACGACGGCCACCTGCGGCGGGGCGACGGCGGTCAGGTGGGCGATGTGCCCGCGGCCGGAGGCGCCCATCTCGGCCACGAGGTAGGCGGTCTCCTCGGTGAGCCGGCAGACGGTCAGCGGCACCCCGACCTCGGAGTTGTAGGACGCCTCGGGCGCCAGCGTCCGGCCCAGCCGCTGCAGGACCTGGGCCATGAGGTCCTTGGTCGAGGTCTTGCCGGAGGATCCGGTGATGCCGACGGTGCGCAGGCCCCCCGCGTCGCTGCACCGGTCGACGACCTCGCGGCCGACCGCGGCGAAGGCCCTGGTCACGGCGTCGTAGGGCGGGCGGTCCGGACGGGACGACAGCCGGGCAGGGTCCTCCTCGACGACGACGCACGGCAGCGCGTCCAGCGCGCGGTTGGTCAGCGCCGCGGCGGCCCCCTGCCGGGCGGCCGCCTCGACGAAGTCGTGCCCGTCGGCGGTCTCGCCCCGGCGGGCGACATAGAGACCCCCCGGTCCCGCCTCCCGGGAGTCGGTGACGACGGCGCCGGTGATGGTCACCTGCGCCGTCTCCTCGGTGTGGGGGACGATCCGCCCACCGGTCACCCGCGCGATGTCGCGGAGTGTCAGGGGGATCACTCTCAGTCGGTCCCTTCGTCTCTGATGGCGATCTGACCCAGTGTGGCACCGGAACCATCAGGGGCGGGGTCCGACGGCTCGAACTCCAGCGGCACCGTGGGCGGCGGCGTGGTCGCGGGCTCGACCCCCTCCTTGACGAGGGCGTAGCGCATGATCTTGCTGAAGACCGGCCCGGCGATGACCCCGCCGAAGGTGTGGATCCTGGTCGGCCGCTGGACCGCGACCGCGACGACGAACCGCGGGTCGTCGGCCGGGGCGAAGCCCATGAACGAGCTGGTCACCCCGTCGTAGCGACCCTTCTCCGGGTCGTAGCGGTCGGCGGTGCTCGTCTTGCCGGCGACGTGGTAGCCCTCGATCGCGGCGGCCGGGGCGGTCCCGCCGGTGCTGGCGACCTGCTGCATGATCGTGGTCAGCGTCTCGGCGGTCTCCTCGCTGACCACCCGCTCGCCGCCGGGCACCGTGGTCTCGGTGTAGCGGCCCTCGGCGTCGGTCGTGCCGGCCACGATCGAGGGCGGCACCCGCACCCCGTCGTTGGCGATCGTCTGGAAGACGTTGACCTGCTGGAGCAGGGTGGAGGAGACCCCCTGGCCGAACATCATCGTGTAGGGGGTGGTCGCGCTCCAGGTGCTCGGCTCGGGCAGCAGGCCGACCGACTCGCCGGGCAGCCCCAGCCCCCGGGTGGTGCCCACGCCGAACTTGCGCATCCAGTCGTAGAGCTCCTGGTCCTCCAGCTCCTCCCCGTAGAGGATCGTGCCCATGTTGGAGGACCGGGCGAGCACGCCGGCGAAGGTCAGGTGGCGCAGCGGGTGCTCCTCGGCGTCCTTGAACGAGGTGCCCCCGCGCTGCAGCCGGACGGGCACCTCGAACGGGGTGTCGATCTCGACCAGGCCCTTCTCCAGGGCGGCGGCCGCGGTGATGACCTTGGCGGTCGACCCCGGCTCGTAGACGTCCTCGACGGCCGCGTTGCGCATCTCCTCCGACTCCTGGGCGTCGTCGGTGGGGTCGAAGGTGGGATAGCTGGCCAGGGCGAGCACCCGCGAGGTGCGCGCGTCGAGGATCACCGCATACCCCGACAGGGCCCCGGCCTCCTCGACCCGCTCACGGACGGCGTCGTAGGCGTACCACTGCAGGTCGGCGTCCAGGCTCAGCCGCACGTCCTGGCCGGGCTGGGCGTCCTCCTCCTGGTAGAGGCCGGTGGTGATCCGCTCCCCCTCGCGGCCCACCTCGAAGACCGCCTCGCCGGGCGTGCCGGTGAGCTTCTCGTCGTGGACCAGCTCCAGGCCGCCGGCGGGCATCTCCCCCGCGCCGATCCAGCCGACGAGCGGCGCGGCCGCCTCGCCGAGCGGGTAGTCGCGGCGCATGACGTTCTAGGCCGACAGGCCGCGGACGCTGCGGCCGCGCAGCTGCTGCCAGGTCGCGGGCGACTCGTCGGGGGCGACCACGGCGTACTGCTCGCCGAGCGGCTCCTCCAGCCGGCGCAGGACGTCGCCCTCCTTCTCCCCCGTCACCTCGGCGACCACCTGGGCGACCGCCGCGAACCCCTCGGCCAGCACCTCGCCCTCGTCGTCGCGCAGCACGTAGTCCTCGGCCAGGGTCGGGTCGGCGATGATCTTGCGCCGCTCCACGCTCACCGCGAGCTGGTCGCCGTCGACGTCGGTGATCGACCCGCGCGGGGCGGGGATCGCGGTGACGCTGAGCCGCCCGTCCAGCGCGGCGGCGGACACGCTGGCGGCGTCCAGGCCCTGCAGGCGGACGAGCTGGGCGGCGAACAGGCTGAGCACGAGCATGACCGCCAGCAGGAGCACCCTCATCCGGGTGCGCGGATGCCCCACCCCGGGATGCACGGTCCCGAGGGACCGGCCACCGCCGCGTGCTGCTGCCACTGAGGTCACCTCGCGGAGTCGGTCTGGGAGGGTCGGTCGGTCAGTCGGAGGCGGCCTCTCCGGCCGGCTCCGCCACGCCCGTCGCGGGCAGGTCAACGGTAATCGTGCGACCGCCGTCGCTCATGGAGGCCACGCCGGTGATGGTGCCGTCGGACAACCGGAGCGTCGCGGTCGAGGGCGCCGGCACCATGTCGAGCTTGCGGGCGCTCCGGGCGAGCGTCTCCGGCGACTCCAGGCGGTCCAGCTCGGCCTGGAGGGTGACCTTCTCGTCGTGCAGGGCGGTCTGCTCGGCCGCCAACCGCCCGAGCACGTAGGAGCCCTCGGCCCGGTGGGTGTTGAGGACCAGGACGATGCTCACCGCGGCCATGATGATGAACAGGCACAGGATCCGGTATGCGGTGTGCCCGCTGGCGGGAGCGGCGTCGATCACGCGGGTGCGCGAGGTGCGCACCCCGGGGAGGGCGGGGGCTGCGGCGCGGCTCAGGCGCGCGCCGACGGTCATCTGGGTCATCGCTGCACCTCGGGGTCGTTCCTGCGGGGGTTGTCGCTGGGAGGGTCGGGAGGGCTGTCGCCGGCAGGGCTGTCGCCCGGCGTGGTGGGGGGCTGGTCGGGGGTGGTGCGGATCCGCTCGGCGGCGCGGAGCCGGACCGAGGCGGAGCGAGGGTTGACCGAGGTCTCGGTCTCGTCGGCCTGCTCGGCGCCCCGGACGAGCAGCCGCAGCCAGGGCGCGTGCTCGGGCAGCTCGACCGGGAAGTCCGGCGGGGCGGTGCTGGTGGCGCCGGCCACCAGGCCGCGCTTGGTGATCCGGTCCTCGAGCGAGTGGTAGGACAGCACGACGATCCGGCCGCCCACCGCCAGCGAGGACAGCGCCGCGGTGAGTGCCTGCGACCAGACCGACAGCTCGGCGTTGACCTCGATCCGCAGCGCCTGGAAGGTCCGCTTGGCCGGGTGGCCGCCGGAGCGCTGGGACGCGGCCGGGACCACGTCGTGGAGCAGCTCGACGAGGGGGCCGGAGGTGGTGAACGGCTCGGTCTCGCGCCGCCGCACGATCGCGCGGGCGATCTGGCGGGCGAACTTCTCCTCCCCGAAGGTGCGCAGGACGTGCGCGAGGTCGCGGGCCTCGTAGGTGTTGAGCACGTCGGCGGCGGTCATCCCGGTCGACTGGTCCATCCGCATGTCCAGCGGGGCGTCGGTGCGGTAGGCGAAGCCCCGGTCGACCTCATCCAGCTGCAGGGAGGAGACGCCCAGGTCGAAGAAGACGGCGTCGGCGCGGCCGCGCGGCGGGGTGAGCGAGGCCAGCACCTCGGGCAGGTCGTCGCTGACGGCGTGGACCGGCACGAACCGGTCGCCGAACGGCGCGAGGCGGGCGCCGGCCAGGGCCAGCGCCTGCGGGTCGCGGTCGATGCCGACGGCGGTGGCCTGCGGGCAGGCCCGCAGGACCGCCTCGGTGTGGCCGCCCATGCCGAGCGTCCCGTCCACGAAGAGGGCCCCCTCGTGCTGGAGCGCGGGGGCCAGGAGCTCGACGCAGCGGTCGAGCATCACGGGGACGTGGCGGTGTTCTGCGGGGGCGTCCTCTGCGGAGTTCGTCATGGATGTGTCGGCCCGGCTGCGGTGAGGCGGCGCGATCCCGGGGCTCTCGTCCCTGGGTCCTGGTCCCCCACCGTCCTCCCGGGTGCCCGCCCGGCACCGGGGAAGTGGTGTCGGGTGCGGCGGTCGGGTCCGGCACGGGGGAAGTCGTGCCGGCGTCCGGTTCGGTGCTCCGGCGCCGGGGAAGGGGCGTCGGAACGTCGGACGGGGGGAGACCAGGATCCAGGTGGCGCAGGAGCGTCACCGGGGTCACATGAGTCCGGGCACCACCTCCTCCGACTGCTGCGCGAAGGCCTCCTCGGTCCTGGCCAGGTAGTCGACCCAGGCCTGGCTGTCCCAGACCTCGACGCGGTGGCCGGCGCCGATGACGGTGCACTCGGTGCTCAGGCCGGCGTACTCCCGCAGGATCGGCGGGATGGTCACCCGACCCTGCTTGTCCGGCTTCTCGTCGGACGCGCCGGAGAGGAAGACGCGCTGGTAGTCGCGGACGGCGCGTGAGGTGGTCGGGCTGGACTGCCACTGCAGGGCGATCCGCTCGAACTCCTCCTCGGGGTAGACGTAGAGGCAGTGGTCCTGGCCCCGCGTGATGACCATGCCGGTCTCGAGCTTGTGCCGGAACTTGGCCGGCAGGATGATCCGCCCCTTGTCGTCCAGCTTGGGCGTGTAGGTCCCGAGGAAGAGCACCGGGACCACCCCCTTCTCGCTGGTCGATGGGTCATGCCTGCTCCAGTGCGCCCCACCATACTCCACTTTGCCCCCCGCACAAGGACAAACCCACCCCGATTTCGGATCGTATGCTCTTTCTTCGCAGGTCAGACTCGGTGGGGGGAGGTGGAGGGTCTTCTCTGCCGACGCTCACGGTCGGCGCCCCGACCGGGGGTGTGCGCGCCCCGCCGGGCCACGTGCCGCGCGGCAGGGGGCCGCGGGGGTGAGGTGTGGAGGGGCGGAGGGGTGCGAAGTGGAGGATCCGGGAGGAGGTCCCCTGCGGGCCGGGGTGATGGACGAAAAGTCCTGTACGGCGCGGGCCGGCCCGCTCTACGATGAGAGAGTTCTCATGAACCTGTCGGACCGAGGGGGTCACATGACGGGGCAGAAGACGCAGGTGCGGCTCTT
>DATISK010000089.1:0-1518 GCA_035581545.1 Ornithinimicrobium sp.
CCCTGCCCACGAGGCTGCGCCGCACCACCGGGAGGCTCGCGGCGATCCTTCGCAGCTCCACCGACGACGGCGCGTCCGGGGCGGCGAGCACGGCCGGTACCCCGCGGGCACCGGCATCCCGCAGGGGCAGGTCGAGCGGGACCTGTCCGAGCAGGGTGGTGCCGATCGGGTCGGCGAGACGGGCTCCACCGCCCTCGCCGAACAGGCCGCCGGCCATGTTCTCGATGACCCCGGCGACGGGCATGCGCACGTCCCGCGCCATCCGGCCCACCCGGGCGGCCACCGACTCGGCGGCCACCTGCGGCGTCGTGACCGCGAGCAGCTGCGCGTCCGGGAGCAGCTCGAGCAGGGTCAGGGTGACGTCGCCTGTCCCCGGGGGGAGATCGATGAGGAGCACGTCGAGGTCGCCCCAGTGGACGTCACCGAGGAACTGCTCGATCGCCTTGTGCAGCATGGGCCCCCGCCAGACGACGGGCTCGCCCTCCCCGACCAGGAAGCCCACCGACATCAGCGAGACGCCGTGGGCCTGCACCGGCAGCATCAGGCCCTTGAGGGCGACGGGCCGTTCGCGGACCCCGAACAGCTGGGGCACGGAGTAGCCCCAGACATCGGCGTCGAGGACGCCGACCCGCTTGCCCTGCTGGGCGAGGGCGACGGCGAGGTTGGCGGTGACGGTCGACTTCCCGACGCCGCCCTTGCCGCTGGCGACGGCGTAGACCGCGGTGCGTGAGTCCGGGCCGAACGGGTGACCGGTCTCCCGGCCGCCGCGGAGGCGGGAGGCGAGGGCGATCTTCTCGCTGTCGCTCATCGCGCCGAAGTCGACCCGGACACCGGTCACCCCCGGCACTGCGCGGACGGCCTCGTCGACGTCGGTGACGAGCCGCTCCCGCATCGGGCAGGTCGGCGTGGTGAGCCGGACCGTCACCCGGGCGACCCCGGAGTTGTCGACCGTGACCTCGCCGAGCATCCCGGCGTCAGCCAGGGAGAGGTGCAGCTCCGGGTCCGGGACGGCGCCGGCGGCACGGCGTACCGCCTCGAGGTCCACCGCCTCGCCGGGACGGCGGCGGGTCAGCAGGCTCACTGCTGCTCACCGCCGGCCGGGGCGGGCACGCGGAAGGCCGATCGCTTCGGGGTGACGTGGCGCATCATGAACTCGGGCCGGCGCTGGCCGTCGGGGCCAGGACCGGGGCGGGCCATGGCCAGCCACCGCCGGTAGACCTCGCGCGACCGGTTCACGTCGACCTCGACGTCGCCGTACTGGTCCTCGGGGCGGGCCTTCTCGATCCGCACCTTCTGGTGCCAGCAGTGCATCCCGGACACCGGGTCCGGCTGGACCGGGAAGGTGAGGTTCTGGTGGACGCCCGGGTCGTCCCAGTAGATCCGCTCCGAGTCGGGGTCGTCGCTCTTGAAGGGCTTGATCCCCTCCTTGTAGCGCAGCTTCCAGATCCCGTCGTCGGAGCGGTTGAGGTCGACCTTGCCCATCACCCAGCGGCTGCCGGGGTGGCCGTCCTGCTGCCA
>DATISK010000090.1:0-9515 GCA_035581545.1 Ornithinimicrobium sp.
AGATGAGCAGGCGGTACCAGGATCTGGTCGATGTCAGGCTGGGCGACCCGGACGAGCACCGGGTGCGGCTCGAGCCGGGGTGGCGCCGGGGTGCGCAGGTCGACCCCGACGGCGTTCCCGAGGACGTCCCGACCGCGTTCCTGTGGCAGGGCCGGGTCCACGTGGTCCGCGGCGTCCTGGCCCAGTGGACGCAACGGGTGCCGTGGTGGCGCCGGCAGGGGGAGGGGGCACCGGGAGGACCGTCCGCCGAGGTGCTCGAGCAGCAGGTGTGGCGGGTGGAGGCCTCGGCCGGCCGGACCCTCGGGCGGGGTGTCTACGACCTGGTGCAGGACGAGCAGTGGCGGCTGGAACGCGTCAGCGACTGACGCACGGGGCCAGCACCGACGAGCAGCACGAGCAGCCGACAGACGAGGAGAGCGCCATGACCACCACCATCACCAGCCCCCGGGGGGCCACCCCGCACCCCGACGGACCGACCGCCCCGGCGGGCACCGTGCTGGACCTGCTGGACCGTTCCCGCGGTGGCCTGCTGCTGGCCTGCCACAGCAGCACCGCGGCCGAGCGCTACACCCAGGCCCACCTCGCCGCGCTGCGGGCCGGGGCGGCCCTGCTGGCGGCCCGCAGCGCACCCAGCCGGCGGGCCAGGCCGCGCAGCGTCTGGGAGGTGCTGCCCACGGTGGCGCCCGAGCTGACCGAGTGGGCGGTCTTCTTCGCCGAGTCCGGTCGTCGTCGGCTGGCCCTGGAACGCGGGGCGGACGTGGTCACCGCCCGGGACGCCGACGACCTGGTCCGTTCCGGCGAACGTTTCCTGGAGCTGGTCCGGGCCAGCCTGCACCTGCCGTGCGGCCTGCCGCTGTCGGCCGAGCTGAGTCCGGTGCGGCCGAGCTGAGCGGACGGCGGGCTGACCCGCCAGGCCGACCGAGCCACCCCCGCTGACCCGGCCTCGACCGGGTCGCCCCACCCCTGCGACAGGACCCGTGATCCCGATGCCCCCGCCCGCACCCTCGTCCGACGACTTCGTCCACCTGCACGTGGCCTCCAGCGCGTCCATGCGCTACGGCGCGTCCCACCCGGACGAGCTGGTCGACCGGGCGGTCGCGCTGGGCCAGTCCGCGCTCGCGCTGACCGACCGGGACGGGCTCTACGGCGCGGTCCGGTTCGTCCGAGCCTGCTCGGCGGCGGGGCTGACCCCGGTGCTGGGGGTCGACCTCGCCCTGGGATCGGCCGGTCAGGGCGCCGGTCAGGGCGCCGGTCACCGACCCGGGACCCTCGTCCGCCCCGGTGACGACCTGCCCGGCCCGGCGCGGATCGAGCTGGGGGGACCGGGCCGTTCCCACCCGGTCAAGGGCGGCAGCCTCGTGGACGACCAGCAGCCCCGGGTCGTCGTCCTCGCCCGGGGGCAGGGGCTCGGACTCGCCCCGGGCACCGGGTGGGGACGGCTGTGCCGGCTGGTCACCCAGACCCACCTGGCGGGGGAGCGGGGGGTGCCGCGCACCCGGTCCGACCTGCTCGCCCGGGCCGCCTCCCCCGTCGACGGCGTCTCCCCGGTCGTCGTGCTCCTGGGCCCCGACTCCGACGTCGGCCGGGCCGTGCTCGCCCGGCGTCGCGACCTGGCCAGGTCACGGCTGCAGGCGTGGCGTCGGCTGCTGCCGCCGGGCGCGCTGCGGGTCGAGCTCGTCGTCCACGGCGGCCCGGAGGGCACCCCCGGCAGTCTCGGTCATGCCGCCCGCACCTGGGCGCTGGCCCGCGAGTGCGACGTGCCCGCCGTGCTCACGGCGGCGGTGCGGCATGCGGTCCCCGAGCAGGCCAGGGTGGTCGACGTCCTCGACGCCGCCCGGCGGATGGTCGCCCTCGACGAACGGCACCTGGACCGGGTCAGCACCGCCGGCCACCTGGCCACGACCGCGACCATGCACGCCCGGGCCCGGTCCCTGGCCGAGGCCTCCGGCGGTAGGGCCGACGCCGGCGCGCTGCTGCGGGAGACCCTGGCGCTGGCCGGCGAGTGCCACCAGGACGCCCGCTCCGACCTGGGCATCGGGTCGGTCCACCTGCCCGAGCCCCAGGTGCTCGGCGTGGGCGGTCTCGGTCAGGCCCACGAGGTCCTGACCCGCCGGTGCGCGGACGCGGTGGCCGGGCGCTACCCCGGTGCGGGCACGGCGTCCCTGGACCGGGTCCGTCGGCGGCTGGACGAGGAGCTGGGCGTCATCGCCGGGCTGGGCTATCCCACCTACTTCCTCACCGTCGCCGCCGTGTGCGACCTCATCCGCGACCACGGGGTCCGGGTCGCGGCGCGCGGTTCGGGGGCCGGCAGCCTGGTGACCTACCTGCTCGGGATCAGCGGGGTCGACCCGATGGAGCACGGGCTGCTGATGGAACGGTTCTGCTCGCCGCTGCGCGCGCAGCTGCCCGACATCGACATCGACGTGGAGTCGGCCCGGCGCACCGAGATGTACGAACGCATCCTGGAACGGTTCGGCTCGGAACGGGTCACCTGCGTCTCGATGGCCGAGACCTACCGGGTGCGGCACGCCGTCCGCGACGTGGCCGCCACCCTGGGGATGCCGCCGGGAGAGGTCGACGTGCTGGCCAAGGCGTTCCCGCACGTGCGCGCCCGGGACGCCCGGGCGGCCGTCCGCGACCTGCCCGAGCTGCGCACCGCCGGGCTGGACGCCCCCCGGATGCAGCTGCTGCTGGAGCTGGTGGAGTCCCTCGACGGACTGCCGAGGCACATCGCGATGCACCCCTGCGGGGTGATCCTGTCCGACACCGGCCTGCTGGACCGCACCCCGGTGGAGGCCAGCTGGCTGGGCTTCCCGATGAGCCAGTTCGACAAGGACGACGTCGAGGAGATGGGGCTGCTCAAGCTCGACGTGCTCGGCATCCGGATGCAGTCGGCGATGGCCCACGCCGTCCAGGAGGTGGCCCGGGTCGACGAGGTGCAGGTCGACCTGGACGACCGGGCTCAGGTGCCCCTGGACGACGAGGACACCTACGCCCTGATCCAGTCCACCCGCACCCTGGGATGCTTCCAGATCGAGTCGCCCGGTCAGCGCGAGCTGGTCGGCAAGTTCGCCCCCGACTGCTTCGCCGACATCATCATCGACATCTCGCTGTTCCGGCCCGGCCCGGTCAAGTCGGACATGATCCGGCCCTTCCTCAACGCCCGGCAGGGCTGGGGCGAGCCGGAGTACCTGCACCCCAGCCTCGTGCCCTACCTGGAGCAGACCTGCGGGGTGGTGGTCTTCCACGAGCAGGTGCTGCAGATCGTGGCCGAGACCACCGGGGTCAGCCTGGCCCAGGCCGACGAGGTGCGCCGGGCGATGGGCACCCCCCAGGGGCAGGCCGAGGTCGAGCTGTGGTGGCGGGCCTCGGCGGCCGACCGCGGCTACCGGACCGAGGAGGTCGACCGGATCTGGGAGGTGCTGGCGGCGTTTGCCTCGTTCGGGTTCTGCAAGGCGCACGCGGCGGCGTTCGCGCTGCCGACCTACCAGTCGGCCTGGTTGAAGACCCACCACACGGCCGCGTTCCTGGCCGGGGTGCTCACGCACGACCCCGGCATGTACCCCAAGCGGCTCATCCTCGACGAGGCCCGCAGCATGGGGGTGCACGTCCTGGGGCTGGACGTGAACGCCTCCACCGACGTCTACCGGGTGGAGCGGGTCGGTCCCGACGTGGCGGCCAGTCCCGACGTGGCGGCCGGTGCCGACGGGGCCAGGCGTGCCGTCCTCGGTCGGCATCCCGACCGGGTCGACCGGGTGATGGCCGCGGTGGAGCACCGGGCGCACGCCTACGGCATCAGGCTCTCCCTGGCCGAGGTGAAGGGGATCAGCGAGGAGGAGGTGCGGAGGACCGTCGCCGGTCAGCCCTACTCCTCGCTGGCGGACCTGTGGCAGCGGGCCCGGCCCAGCCGGCCCACCGCCGAACGACTGGTGATGGCCGGCGGGTTCGACGCCCTGCACCGGGTCGGTCGCCGGGCCACCGGACGGGGCGGGCTGACCCGCCGCGACCTGCTCCTGCACGTGCGCGAGCTGGACCGGTGGAGCCGGCACGCCGACACCGCGTCGGGACGCACCCGCGCCGGGCGCCGTCGCCCCGCCCCCGTGGTGGAGGGGGAGGTGGCCGCCCGCACGCAGGCCCAGGCCGTGGGTCGGCGCGGCTGGCACGAGCAGGCCGGCCCGTCCACCCAGCTGGCCCTCGACCTGGGCGACGAGCCGGCGGTCGTGGGCAGCGGGCTGCCGGAGATGACCCCGGCCGAGCAGCTGCACGCCGAGCTGGAGGTCCTCGGCCTGGACGTCAGCCAGCACGTGGTGGCCGCCTACGGTCCCATGCTCGCCGAGCTGGGGGTCACCCGCTCCCGTGACCTGCTCGCCCGGCGCAACGCCGCCGAGGTGCTCCTGGCCGGGGCGAAGGTGGCCACCCAGACCCCGCCGGTGCGCTCCGGCCGCCGGGTGGTCTTCCTCACCCTCGACGACGGGACCGGGCCGGCCGACGCGACCTTCTTCGAAGACGTGCAGGGCCCCTACGCCACGACGATCTTCCACTCCTGGCTGCTGCTGGTGCGCGGCGTGGTCCGCCGCACGGGGCCGCGCGGGGTCTCGGTGCGTGCCACCGGGGCGTGGGAGCTGGGAGCCCTCGCCCAGGCGTGGGAGCAGGGGGGGATCGCGCAGGTGCGGGCGGTGATGTCCGCCGTCGAGAAGCAGGCCCGGGAGATGGCGGCCATGACCGGGGAGGGCCAGGACCGGCGGGTCCTCGTGCACGCCTCCGGGTTCCGGCAGTCGCCCTACGCCGACGTCCGTCCTGCCGGCGACCACGCCCGCAGCACCCCCGCGGCCAAGCTGTGGCACTCCAGCCCCGGGAGCTCGGGATGGTGAGGCCCGCTGCGGTGGAGGTCCTGCACGTGGACATGGACGCCTTCTACGCGGCGGTGTCCCTGCTCGACCGGCCCGAGCTGAGGGGGCAGCCGGTGGTCGTCGGGGGAGGGTGGCGCAGCGTGGTGCTCTCGGCCACCTACGAGGCTCGGGCGTTCGGGGTGCGCTCGGGGATGCCGATGGCCACCGCCCGCCGCCTGTGCCCCGCAGCGGTCGTCGTGCGTCCCGACCACGACCGCTACGCCCGGGTCTCGGAGGCGGTGATGGCGATCTTCGCCGAGGTCACCCCCCGCGTGGAGCCGGTGTCGATGGAGGAGGCCTTCCTCGACGTCTCCGCCACCGGGCGGCAGTGGGGGACGCCGGGGCAGATCGG
The DNA here is from genome assembly GCA_035581545.1 of Ornithinimicrobium sp. Lineage (GTDB taxonomy): Bacteria > Actinomycetota > Actinomycetes > Actinomycetales > Dermatophilaceae > Ornithinicoccus. The sequence goes on from DATISK010000090.1 coordinate 5,242, forward strand.
CCAGTGGATCAGGGACACCGTCGCCGACGAGCAGGAGCTGACCTGCTCCGTCGGCGGGGCGCCGACCAAGACCGTGGCCAAGATGGCCTCCCGGGCCGCCAAGCCCGACGGGATGCGCCTGGTCACCCGCCGCGAGGTGGTCCCCTTCCTGCACCCCCTGCCGGTCGGCGCCCTCTGGGGGGTGGGGGAGGCCACCGAGTCCGAGCTGCACCGGCTGGGGCTGCACACCGTCGGCCAGCTGGCCCACGTGCCGGTCGCCACCCTGCGCCGGGCGTTCGGGGAGCAGACGGCGCACCGGCTGCTGGACCTGGCCTGGGGCCGGGACGACGACCCCGTCACCCCGGCCCGCCGGGAGCGCAGCGTGGGGTCCTCGGAGACCTTCGCCCACGACGTCGACGACCCGGCGGTGGTCCGCCGTCAGCTGCTCCACCTCTCCGAACGCACGGCCAGCCGGATGCGCCACGCCGCCGTCCTGGGCCGGACCGTGGTGCTCACCGTCCGGTTCTCCGACTTCACCACGATCACCCGTTCCCGCACCGTCGCGGTGCCCACCGACGTGACCCGGGACGTGCACGCCACCGCCTGCGCGCTCTACGACTCCCTCGGCCTGCAGCGGGCCCGGATCCGGATGCTGGGCGTGCGGGTCGAGGGCGTCACCGACGCCGGGACCACGCTCGTCCAGGGACGGCTGGACGAGCCGGAGAAGGGATGGCGGGAGGCGGAGCGGGCCGTGGACCGGGCGGCGGCCCGGTTCGGACGGCACGCGGTCCGCCCCGCGAGCCTGCTCGCGGACCGTCCCCGGCACGATCAGGGACCGCGCTCGACCGCCTCCGCCGGCCCCCGGGGAACTCTCGCTAGTGATTCGCGCGTTGGCGTCATATCCTGATCCTCAAGACATGGGCGTCGGCAGCAGCCCGGCCGGCCCGCCACACCACCCACCGGAGGTCCCCGTGCCGCTCTCCGAACACGAACAGCGTGTCCTGCAGCAGATGGAGAAGGCGCTCTACGCCGAGGATCCCCGGCTGGCCACCACCCTGAAGAGCACCGCGTCCCGGACCGGTCACGGGTTGGACCGCCGACGCGTCGCGCTCGGTGTGCTCGTGGCCATCGGTGGACTCGCGCTCGTCCTGGTCGGCGTCATGTCGCAGATGATCTGGGTCGGGGCCATCGGATTCCTGGCGATGGTGCTGGGTGGCGCCTGGGCGGCCAAGCCCGGACACACCGGCGGAGCCACCCTCACCTCCGTCGGTCCCGACGGCAAGCCGCGGGGCGGTCCTGGACGGGGCGGTCCCGGACGTGGGGGTCCCGGGGGCGGCGGCGGGGGCCGCGGGCCGAAGCCTCCCCGGGCTCCCAAGGGTGGTTCCTTCATGGACCGGATGGAGCAGCAGTGGGACCGCCGCAAGGAGCAGGGTCCCTTCTGAGTCCAGCCACCGCCGACCCCACCGACCTCGCGACCCTGCTCCTGCGGGTCGCCGCCCAGGACCAGCCGGCGTTCGCCGACCTCTACGACGCCGTCGCCGCCCGGGTGCACGGCCTGGCGCTGCGGGTGCTGCGCAACCCCACCATGGCCGAGGACGTCACCCAGGAGGTCTTCCTGCAGGTCTGGCGCGAGGCGGCCGGCTTCGACCCGGCACGTGGTTCGGCGCTCGCCTGGCTGATGACGCTCGCCCACCGGCGTGCCGTCGACCGGGTCCGCTCCGAGGAGGCCCAATCCGCCCGGCTGCACCGCTACGAATCACTGCAGACGACGGTGCCCTTCGACTCCACGGCGGAGGCGGGCGAGCTGCGGTGGGAGGCCGCCAGGGTGCGCCGGGCCATCGACACGGTGGGCGAGCCGCACCGCACGACGCTGATACTCGCCTACTTCGAGGGTCTGACGCACCGTGAGGTGGCCGAACGCACCCAGGTCCCCCTGGGGACCGCCAAGACGAGGATCCGTGACGGGCTGCGCAAGATGCGCCAGGTGATGGCAGGAGGTGAGCAGGGATGAACGAGAGGGAGGTGGACGAGATCCACGACCTGGCCGCGGCCTACGCCGTGGACGCCGTCGACGAGGACGAGCGCGCCCGCTTCGAGGCGCACCTGCCGACCTGCCCCGGCTGCACCGTCGTCGTGCAGGAGCTGCGCGAGGCCGCCGCCGACCTCTCGGCCGGTCTCGAGGTGGCACCCCCGCCCGACCTGCGGCGCCGCGTGCTGGACGCCGTGGCCGCCGAGGCCACGGGAGACGTGCCGACGCGTGCGGCCGCCGGCGGCGCCCCGGTCGTCGCGGCCGACCCGGTGGGGACCACCGGTGACGTCGTCCCGATGCGGCCCTCCCGTCGCCCGCCCCGCCGCGCCGCCGGTGCTCCGGCACGTCCCACCCGCTGGTGGGTCGCGGCCGCCGCGGCCCTCGTCGTCGTCGCGGGGGGCTGGGGGGTCACCCAGGTGGTCGGCGCCGACCCGGCCGAGCGGATCGTCGCCGCCTCGGACGCGCGCGAGTACTCCGCCAGCACCGAGGTGGGGGTCGTCGGGGTGGTCAGCTCGGCCGACCGGGACGCCGCGGTCCTGCGGCTGCCCGCGGACGTCGACCCGCCCCCGGAGGGCAGCGTCTACCAGGCGTGGTTCGTGGGGTCCGACGGCTCGGCCCGGTCGGCCGGCCTCCTCACGGCCGAGCTGCTCGGGGAGGGTGACGTGATCCTGGAGGGGACGCCCGAGGGCGCGGCCGCGGTCGGCCTGACGGTGGAGCCCGCCGGCGGGTCGGACCAGCCGACCACCGAGCCGTTCGCCGTGGTCCCCCTCAGCTGACCGACCGACGGCGACGACGAACGAGGTGGCAGGTGCTCCGCGGGGCACCTGCCACCTCGTCGTGCGTGGTCGTCCAGCGGGCGGTCAGCCCTCGATCGAGACCTGTCGGGCGAAGACCACCGTGTTGTCGACGTGGTGGCCGCTGCCCTCGTCGAACTCGCCGCCGCAGGTGATGACGCGCAGCTCCGGACCCGGCGTGGAGCCGTAGACGTCGACGGTCGGGAAGGCGTCCTTGGCGAACCGGTCCACGCGGTAGACCTCGTAGACCACCGTGCGGCCGTCCTCACGGTCCACCTCGACCCGGTCGCCCACGCTCGAGGCACCCAGCTCGAAGAAGACCGACGGACGCCCGCCCGGGCCGGTCACGTGACCCTCGACCACCGTCGGGCCGACCTCACCGGGCGTGGGTGAGCCGGAGTACCAGGCCGCCTGGTCGACGAGCGCACCCGTCGGCACCTCCAGCGTGCCGTCGGCCGCCAGCCCGAGCGGGTGCAGGGGGCTGGTGACGCCGATGGCCGGCAGGCGCACCTCCACCGGAGGGGAGGCGGCCACCTGCGGGTATGCCGTCGTCGGTGCTCGAGCTGTCGGTGCCTCGGTGGTCGGTGCCGCGGACGACGTCGCACCGGCTCCCGTGGCCGCCCCCTGCGCGGTCGCGGGGGCGGAGGGCTCGCTCGCCCGCGCGGTCGAGGGGGAGGCCGCGTCCGGGGACGTGGCTCCGGGCGCCGACGGCGGTGCGGACGGTGCGACCGACGACGCCGCCGAGGACACCGCTGCCGGCGGGGCGGGCGGGTCCGGGACCTGCTGGGCGACCCCGCAGGCGGCCAGCCCCAGACCGAGCACCGTCACCACGCCGGCCAGCGCAGCCGGAGGCGCCGGGAGGCGAGTGCCCCCGCGCTCCCGGCGCCGCTGCGACCTACCCCGTCAGTCCTGCGCGCGGCGACGGGCCACCAGGGACCCGGCGCCCACGGCGGCCAGGAGCGCGCCGGCGGCGATCAGGCCGCCCTGCTCCATGCCCTCGGTGCTGGCGCCGCCGGTCTGCACGCCGCCGGCCGGAGCCTCCATCGGAGCCACGTCGAGGGGGCCGCACAGCGCGGGGTCGGTCGCCTCGGACGGCAGGCTCGGGTCGAGGTCGGACTCCTGGTCCCCGTCGTAGGCACCGCTGCCGTCGTGGTCGGTCCCGTGCACCACGACGACAGCCTCACCGGCTGAGATCTGCGCGGCGACCTCGTCGCTGACCTCGAAGGTCCGCTCGTAGGTGTAGGTCCCCATGGCCGGGAAGTCGGTCACGTCGAGCGCGTGGTCCGGGCCCGTCATGCCGCCCTCGGTCGTCAGCGACACGGCCACGCCGCCGTAGGACCCGACCGCGTCCGTGGTGCGGATCGCGCCGTCGGCGCCGGTGCCCTCCATCATGGGGTCGGGGCAGGTGTTGGTGCCCCCGATGTGGATGTGCTGGGCATGGGGCGCGCCGTCGAGGAGGCCGGAGACCTCCA
>DATISK010000091.1:0-11889 GCA_035581545.1 Ornithinimicrobium sp.
AGTGGATGCGCGCACCGTCGCTGACCCCCGCGGCGCGGCGCGCCCTGCGCAGCGGCGAGCACTACCGGCGCGCCGCCGTGGCCCGGGGCGCGGGGGAGCGGGCGGCGCTGCTGCGGCACGGCACGGCCGCGGTGGGCGCCGACCCGGTCGGCGTGCTGCGCAAGCTCCGCCTGCGCTCACGTCGTCGCGCCGAGCTGGTGCCGGCCAGGCCTCCGGTGCCGGTGCAGGCGGAGTTCCGCAGGCCGGGGAGCACGGCCCCGGGGTCGGTGTCGCAGGTCGACGCCGTCGAGGTCGCCGGCCTGCGGCTGGTCGAGGACCCGTGGACCCTGGGGGCGGCCGCGGTCGAGGACGTCCTGGACGCCCGCCGGCCGGTGGTCCTCACCGCGGCCCACGTGACCTCCCTGAACCTGGTCGGCCGGTCCGACTTCGTCGATGCCTTCAACACCGCGGACGCGGGCTACGCCGACGGGGTCTCCTGGTCCATCGTCGCCTCGGCCGCCGGTGCACGGGTGCGGAAGGTGGCGACCTCGGACCTGGCCCCGGTCGTGACGTCCTGGATGGCCGAGAGGACGGGTCGTCCCGTCCGGGTGGCGGTGGTGGGAGGCGAACCGGGCAGCTCCGGCCGCTGCTCCGTCGCCGAGCGGGCGGGCAGCACCCTCCAGGCCGACCCGCACGTCGAGCTGGTCCACTCCACCCACGGCTTCCACGACGACTGGGCGCCGGTGCTCGAGGAGCTGCGGGACGCCCGGCCCGACCTCGTGCTCGTCGGCCTGGGCATGCCGATGGAGGCCTTCTGGACGGTGGCCCACCGACACCTGCTGCCGCCGGCGCTGGTGATGACCTGCGGCGGGTGGCTGCGCATCCTGGCCGGGGACGAGGAGCGGGCCGCCCACCTGCTGCAGCGCCTGCACCTCGAGTGGCTGCACCGGTTGACGAGCGACCCCCGTCGCACCGTCGGCCGCTACGCCCTGGGCGCCGGGAACCTCCTCCTCTGGTCGGCCAGAGCCCTGCGGCGCCGGGGCGGACCCGCCGGTGCCTGAGGGATGGGGGCGTCGGCTGTCCTCGCCCTGGACGCTGACCCTCCTGTCCTACGGACTGTCCCAGGCCGTGGTGCTGGCCGGGTCGCTGGTGCGCATCCCGCTGATCACCCAGGCGCTGGGGGAGGTGGGCTACGGCCGCTTCATCGTCATCACCTCCGTCTGGCCGGCCATCCAGATCCTGGCCCACGGACTGGCCAGCACCGCGCGGGTCGTGGTCGCCGAGGACCCGCGGCGGGCACCCCCCACCGTGCGGGCCCTGCGCTGGACCGGGACGAAGGAGGGGGCGGTCGTGCTGGTCCTGGCGGCGCTGCTGCTGCCGGTGCTCGGGCCCACGATCGGGTGGGGGTTCGCCTGGTCGGTGCTGTGGGTGGGCCTGGCCGCGGTGGTGGTGCTGCCGATCGCCGGGCACCACGGGGTGCTGGAGGGTGCCGGGCGCACGGCGGCCAGCCACCTCGCCCTGGCGACGACCACCGTGGTGGGCCTGCCGGTGCTGGTCCTGGCGCTCGGGCTGCGACAGGACCTGTCGACGGTCGTGGCCGCCAGCATGGTCGGCTTCGTCGCGCCCTACCTCACCTACCGGCTGCTGACCCGTCGGCTGGTGCGCCTCCGGGAGCCGGACGACGGCTCGGGCTCCGGGCTGGACGGGGTGGTGCTGACCGGGCTCAGCGGGGCGATGACCGCATGGGCCCTGTCCAACGTGCTGGTCTTCCTCTTCGACCCGGTCATCATCATGGCGACCACCGGCGCCGCCGCGGCGGGGCAGTACGGCCTGGCCAGCCGGATCACGGGCCTGGTCACCGCGGTGCCGATCGCCCTCGGTGGCCTGCTCATCGTGTGGTTCTCCCGGGCGCGGACCCAGGGACAGGGCGCCCTGGTCCTGCGCCGCCTGGTCTCCTCCTCGGCGGTGTTCACCGTCGTCGGGGTGGCGCTGGCGGTCGTCACCATCGCCCTCGGCCCGTGGATCGGGCAGCTGCTCGGCCGGGGCGCGGTGGGGACGCCGCAGGAGCTCTACACCTGGCTGGGGATCTACGGCGGCCTGACCTGCGCCTCGTCCCCGCTCGTCGCCGCCTGGGCGGCCCCGCGGGCAGCCGCCACCCGGGCACGGTTGGGGGTGGCCCTGGGGATCGTCAACGTCGCGCTGTCCGTGCTGCTCGCCCAGCTGATGGGGACCGTCGGGCCGGTGGTCGCCACGGTGGTGTGCAACGGGTCGGTGGTGCTCGCGCTGGCCCTGCTCACGTGGCGACGTCCGGCTCTGGTCACCCGGGCGGGGGCGGGCGGGTGAGCGGCCCGGTGGTCGTGGCGGTCCCCACGTTCCGCCGCGTCGGGTGGGCGGGTGAGCTGCTCTCCGCGCTCGTGGAGCAAGCGGAGCGCCGTCCGCCCTGCCGGGTCGTCGTGCTCGACAACGACCCCGACGCCTCGGCGGCCGTGCTGGCGGACCATCCGGCCGTGCGGTCCGGCGGTGCACACCTGCACCACGTCGGTCTGGGCGACGTCGTGAGCGTGCGCAACGCCGCGCTGGAGCTGGCGCTGGAGCAGGACGCCCGCTTCCTCGTCCTCGTCGACGACGACGAGCTCCCGTCGGCGGGCTGGCTGGACGCCCTGATGGACGCCCAGGTCAGGTGGCAGGCCCAGGTCGTCGCCGGTCCGGTGCGCCAGGAGGTCCCGGTCCGGCAGCGACCCCACGTGCGGGCGCTGCTCGTCCGCGAGGGGCGGGACGCCGGGCCCTTCGACGGCGACGTCGGGGCCGGCAACGTGCTCCTCGACCTCGACCTCGTGCGCAGGACGGGGGTGCGGTTCGACCCGCGGCTCGGCCACGGCGGAGGGGAGGACACCCTCTTCTTCCGCCAGCTGGCCCGGGCCGGTGCCAGGTTCGCCTGGGCTCCGGACGCCGTGGTCGTCGAGCGGGCGGTCCCGGCGCGGCTGACGGCACCGGTCCTGCTCCGGCGCAGCTATCGCAACGGCCGGTCCTCCCTCCTGGTGGACCAGGTCCTCGGGTCGCCCCCCGGGCTCCCCCGTCGGGCCGGTGCGCTCCTGGGCGCCGGTGCGGCATACCTCCCGGCCGCGGTGCTGGCGGCCGCCCGGGGGGACCGGGAGCACGCCTGGCGCCGCCTCTACCAGGTGGCCCGGCACGCGGGCCGGCTGCGCGGGGGAGCCGGGCCAGGCGGGTACGGAGGTCCGGCGCGCCCGTCGGCCCCCGGGGGCCTAGGCTCGGCACGACCCGATCGAGGGCACGGGGCTGGGGAGGTGGGGTGACGTGGGCCGTCTGCGGGGGCTGGCGCGCGCCGGGCTGGAGCGCAGCGGGATGGGCCGGGCCGTGGAGGGTTTCGACCTGCCCGACGCGGTGTGCCTGACCTACGACGACGGTCCCGACCCCCGGGGGACGAGAACCGTCCTGGGCCAGCTGGCGGAACGGGGGGCCACGGCCACCTTCTTCGTCATGGCCAACCGCGTGCGCCGGCACCCCGAGGTGCTCCAGGAGGTGCTCCGGGCCGGTCACGAGGTGGCGCTGCACGGCCCCGACCACCGCGACCTCTCGGCCGACGGGCCGGTGCGGGTCCGCCGCCTCGTCCTCGACGCCAGGGCGGAGGTGGAGGACGTGGCGGGGCGCGGCGTGACCTGGTTCCGGCCGCCCTACGTCGCCCTTCGCCTCGACGGATGGGTGGCCCTGCGCGGCACCGGTCTGCGGTTCGCCGCCTCGGGTGCGGCGATCCGCGACTGGCAGACCGAGCTGGACGACGCGCGGCGCGTCGCCCTGCTGCGTGCGGACCTCTCGCCCGGGGACGTGGTCCTGGCCCACGACTCCTGGGCCGGCGAGGACGACCACACCCGGCGGGGCAGGGAGCCGGTGCTCGACCGGGGCTGGCTGTGCGCCCGGGCCCTGGACATCTTCGCCGAGCGCGGGCTCCGCACGCTGACCCTCTCCGGGGCGGCGGCCGAGGGCGCGGCCCGGACGGCGACCAGGGCGGCCCTGCGCCGCGGCGCGAGCAGCTGGTAGCCGACGTGGGCGACATCGGACCCGTCGGGCGGCGCCAGTTCCTGCTGACGCGGACCCCGGTGCAGGCACCCCCGGGCTTCCACCACCAGGTCCACGCGGACTGGCACCTCTACACCTGCCCCGGCCTGCCGACCCTCCGGGCGACCGGTCCCGCCGGCCGGCCCCGGGTGCTGCTGGGGGTGGCGACGGGCACGGCGCCCGGAGCCGGCGACCCCGGCCACCAGCTGAGGACGCTGGGCCCGACCGAGCTGGAGCCCGCCTACCGGTCGTGGTCGGGGCGGTGGGTCCTGCTCGACGGATCCGAGATCCACCAGGACGCGCTGGGGATGCTCCCCGTCCTCCACCGCCGGGACCGGGTGGCCAGCGCCCCGCCGCTGGTGGCTCCCGGCGCCGCGCCGCCCGACCTGGGCCTGCGGACCGAGCACATGATGCCCTACCTGCCCGGACCGCAGACCGGTCTCGACGGGGTCCTGCGGCTGCTCCCCGGACAGGTGCTCGACCTGCGGACGGGATCGACCCGTCCGCGGGCCCTCGTCGCCCCGCAGGAGGTGGGTGAGGACCGGGCGGAGGACGTCCTGGAGAGGCTGGGGGAGCTGCTGCTCGCCGCCGTCCGGGGGGCGGCCGAGGTCGGGCCGCTCGTGGTGCCGCTCACGGCGGGGTACGACTCGCGGCTCGCGCTGGCCGCGAGCGTCCGGCTCGGGCTGCGGCCGCGCCTCGTCACCCAGCTGCACCCGGGCATGTCCACCGCCGACCGCCGGTCCCCTGCCGTCATGGCGCAGCGGCTGGGGCTCGTCCACGAGGCCGTGCGGCCCGGTCCCCGCGACCGCGGCAAGGGGCGGCTGTACGACGAGCAGGTGGGCGGCCTCATCCGGGAGACCGACCGGACGTTCTTCGAACGGGGACAGTTCGACTGCTTCTCCGCGGGGGACGTGCTGCTGCGCGGGGTGGCCTTCGACGGGACCCGGGCGGCGATGCAGGAGCGGCTGGCCGACGCCCCGCTGGACGCGGCGGTGTTCGCGGTGGCGCTCGGAGCCACGCCCGTGCAGCAGCGGGCCCTGGCCGAGTGGGTGCGCACCGTCCGGGCCGATCCGCAGGGCATGTCCGTGCACGACCGCTTCTGGCTGGACCAGAAGTGCGCCAGCTATGCCGCGACGACCGAGCTCGCGCTCGACCTGGTGGGGGTGCACTCCGTGCTCCCGGGCAACAGCGCCGACTACCAGGCCGCTGCGCTGTCGCTGCCCTGGACGTGGCGTCGCGCCTCCCGCCACCACACCGAGCTGGTCGCCCGGTGGGCCCCGCAGATCGCCGACATCCCCTACAACCCGCCGCTGACCCGGGTGGACCGGTGGCGACGCCTGGGCGGCACGGCGCGGCGCCGGGGACGGTCCCTCGCCGCCCGGCTGCGCCGCCAGGATCGTCCTGGCGACCGGCACCCCCGGTCGTCCCTGGTCGTGCACCCCACCCCTCGCCCTCCTTCGTCCTCGTCCGGCGGTGCGCGGTGAGGACCGGGCTCACCCCCGACCCCGACGGCGTCTTCCGCGAGCGGCGCGAGCGCGCCGTCCGGGCACCGGCCGCCACCACCTGGACGTGCGTCGCGGACCTCGGCGGGGACCCGGGCTGGTATGCCGCGAACCGCCTCTGGTGGGTCCGCGGCCTGCTCGACCGGGCGCTGGGCGGGCCCGGCAACCGTGGGCGCCCCTCGGGGAGCCTGGGCCCGGGCGACCCGGTCGACGGCTGGCGGGTCGAGGAGGTCGAGCAGGGGCACAGCCTGACGCTCGTCTCGGAGCACCGGATGCCGGGGACCGCCCGGATGACCTACGAGGTCCGGGTCTCCGGGACGCCGGACGCCGGGGGGTCGGAGCTGGTCCAGCGGCTGGCGTTCCACCCCCGCGGGCGGCTCGGGCGCCTCTTCTGGTGGGCGGAGCTGCCGATGCACACGGTCGTCATGGGGGCCATGGTCGGCCGCATGGCGCGGGAGGCCGAGCGCCGCGCCCGCGCGGACGGCACGATGGGTCCGTGATCGGTCTCGACCCCTGGTCCTCGAGGGCCCCCGACGACCCGGGGCTGGCCGCGCTGCTCGACGACGCCCGGTCGGTCGCGGGCGACCCGGTCGCCGCGCTGCGGCTCGCCGGCCGCGCAGCGGAGGTGCTGCCGCTGCCGGGACGGGGACGCACCGCCGCGCTGTGGCGGGGGCTCGCGGAGCTGGCCGCGGTCGACCTGACCGTCGCCCGCACCCTCGAGCCGCACCTCGACGCCGTGTCGATCCTCGCCCAGGCGGCCGAGGCGGGGTACGCCGTGCCGCTCCCCTCCGGGACGTGGGGCGTCTATGCGGCCGAGGGGCCGGGGCTGCGGCTGGACGCCCGGCCGGCCGACGGGCATGGCGCCGACGAGGGGCCCGACAGGTTCCTCCTCACCGGCCGCAAACCGTGGTGCTCCCTCGCCGAGCACGTCGACCACGCCCTGGTCACCGCCTGGACCGACGAGGAGCACCGCACCCTGGTCGCCGTCGACCTGACCCACCCCGGCGGGGAGGTCGTCGCCGACCCCGGGGTCGCCCGGGGCCTGTCCGCCGTCCGCTCCACCGGCCTGCGGCTGACCGACGTGCCGGGGGCGCCCGTGGGCGGGCCGGGGTGGTACCTGCAGCGTCCCGGCTTCGCCTGGGGCGGCCTGGGCGTGGCGGCCATCTGGCTCGGTGGCGCGGCCGGCCTGGCCCGCCGGATGCACCGGGCCGCCACCGAGCGTGAGCCCGACCAGATCGCCCTGGCCCTCCTCGGCCAGGCGGACGCCCACCTCACCGCGGCCGCCGCCGTGCTCACCGACGCGGCCGTCGCCGTCGACGCCGGCCTGGTCGAGGGCGAGCACGCCTGGGCCCGGTCCCTCCGCGTCCGCCACGTCGTCCACGAGGTCTGCGAGGCGGTCCTCACCGCTGCCGCCCACGCGCTCGGGCCCGGCCCGCTGGCTGGCGAGGAGGAGCACGCGGCCCGGGTGGCCGACCTGCAGCTCTACCTGCGCCAGCACAAGGCCGAGCGGGACGCCGCGGTCGTCGGCCGGGCCGTCGTCGACGGGATGCCGGTGCCGTGGGCGTGAGCGACGAGGTCCCCGAGGCCCCCGGCGCCTCCGGGCTGACCCCCTCCGGCGACCCGCCCACCGACGAGGCCCGGTGGGTGCAGGACCCCCGGTGGCGCGACGTCATACCCCTCGACCTGGACGGGGCCACCCACCTGCTCGTGGTCGCCGCCCACCCCGACGACGAGACCCTCGGCCTCGGCGGGCTGCTCGCGGGCCTGCCCGCGGACGTGGCCGTCGACGTGGTCGTCGCCACCGACGGGCAGGCCTCGCACCCGCGCTCGCCGACGCACACCCCCTCCGACCTCGCCCGGGTCCGCCGGGCGGAGGCTCTCGAGGCGCTCGGGCTGCTCGCACCGCACGCGAGCCTCCACCTCCTCGGGCTCACCGACGGCGGTCTGGACGAGGAGGAGGCCGAGCTCACCGCCGCGCTCGTGCGGCTGGCCCGGCCGGGTCGAAGCGTCCTGCTCGCGCCGTACCGCTCCGACGGGCATCCGGACCACGAGGCCGCCGCCCGTGCCACCGCCGCCGCGGCCTGGCGCACCGACGCGCGGTTGCTGGAGTACCCGATCTGGCTGTGGCACTGGGAGGACCCGGACGCGCTGCCCTGGGGGGCCGCCCGCCGGGTGGACCTCGGGGACGGCGCGCGGGAACGCAAGGCCCGGGCGCTCGCCGGCCACCGGTCGCAGGTCGAGCCGCTGTCCGACCAGCCCGGGGACGAGGTGCTGCTGCGCCCGGGGATGCTGGCGCACTTCGCCCGGCCGTGGGAGACGCTGCTGGTCGCCGAGCCGGGGGAGGGCAGCCCGTTCGAGGACCTGCACGCCCGTGAGGTGGACCCGTGGGCGGTGCGGACGAGCTGGTTCGAGCGCCGCAAGCGGGCCCTCACCCTGGCCGCGCTGCCGCACGAGAGGTATGCCGTGGGCGTGGAGGTCGGGTGCTCCGTGGGCGCGCTCGCGGGGGAGCTCCTCGCGCGGTGCTCGTCGGTGGTGGCGGTCGACGAGTCGTCGGAGGCGCTGGGTCGGGTGGAGGGGGCCGACCGGTTGCGGACGGTCCAGGCGTCGCTGCCCGAGGAGTGGGAGCGTCTCGCGACGGAGGTGGGCGAGGAGGTCGTGGACCGGGTGGTGCTGTCGGAGGTCGGCTACTTCCTCTCGCCCGGGCGGCTGCAGGAGCTGGCGCGGCGGGTGTCCTCGCTGCTGGTCGCGTCCGGGTCACCGCGGGCGACGGCGGTGGCGTGCCACTGGCGGCACGAGATCGTCGGCTGGCCCCTGAGGGGGGACCAGGTGGACGCGCTGGTCGGGGAGGAGATGTGCGCGGCCGGGCTCGAGCGCCGCAGCCACTGCGTGGAGGAGGACGTCGTGCTGACCGTGTGGTCGACGAGCGGCGTTCGTCGCTGAGGCGGTCGGCGAGGACCGCGCCGGGCGGGCGTGCGGCCCCGACCCCACGCCGGGCCCGCACTCACCCCCTGATCGTCACCGGTCCGCCGTCGGGCCCGAGACGGACGCCGTGCAGGGCCCACCCGTGGCGCAGGAGCGGCGAGGGATCGGTGTCGACACGGCCGCCTGGCACGTCGACGTCCAGCCCGACCAGAGCGGTGACCATCGCCGCGGCGCTCGCCGCGGACCAGGCCTGCGGGCGGCAGGAAGCCGGGTAGGGCACCGGCCGGCTGCCGACCGGGTCTCCGGCGACCAGCTCGGGGAAGCGGTGATCGACCGTGCTCGAGAGCCGCAGCAACGCCTGCAGCACCGCGTCCACCTCCGCACGGTAACCGTGCCGCCGCAGCCCGTGCAGGGTGATGGCGGTGTCGTGGGTCCACACCGACCCGCTGTGGTAGCCGGCCGGGTTGTAGGCCGGGTTGTCCGTCGACAGCGTCGCGATGCCGAACTCGCGCAGCATGTCCGGTCCGGTGAGGCGTCGCACGACCAGGTCGCACTCCTGCTCCGTCAGCATCCCGGTGGCCAGCACGTGGCCCATGTTGGAACCGACGCCGTCGACCTGACGACCGTCCGCGTCGAGCGCCATCGCCAGGTAGCGGTCCGGTCCCTCGCCGACCCAGAACGACGTCCGCACGCGGCCGGACAGGTCCTCGGCCCAGGTCCGCCACTCCTCACCGCCGTCCTCACCCAGGGCGTCGAGGAGGGAGGCGGCCCCGCGAGCGGCCTCCACGGCATACCCCTGGGCCTCGAGGAGGGCGATCGGGGCCGGCGCGATGGATCCGTCGGCCCGCCGCATGGAGTCGCCCGAGTCCTTCCAGCCCTGGTTCGACAATCCCGTGCCGGCCAGGTCGAGGTAGCGCAGGAACCCGTCGGGCGACTCTTCGCACATCCGCCGCAGCCAGCCGAGCGCCGCCTGCAGGGTGGGGAGCAGCTCACGGACCTCGTCCTCGGGCATGCCCCAGCGCCAGGCGTCGTGCAGCAGGACGATCCACAGCGGTGTGGCGTCGACGGTGCCGTAGTACAGCGGCGGAAGCTCCAGGGAGCCACCGGTGTAGGTCGTGCGACGCACCTCGTGAAGGATCTTGCCGGGCTCGGCGGCGAGCGCTGGGTCGTCCGCGGTCGCCTGGCGTCGGGCCAGCGTCCGGAGGGTCCCGCGGGCCAGCGTCCGGCTGAACGGCAGCATGAACCGGGCCGACCACAGCGCGTCCCGGCCGAAGAGGGTGAGGTACCACGGGCTGCCGGCGGCGACGAAGACGTCCTGCGGATCCTCGGGGTCGCTGAGCATCAGGTGACGCAGGTCGGTGAGGTTGGTCGACAGCATCTGCTCCCACAGCGGGTCACCGTCCAGCCGGACCGTGTCGAAGTCGCAACGTCCCGAGCCGGGGCCGGCGTCGAAGGCGCTCGGTGCCGTCCGGCGGGCGCGCAGGGTGAGGGTGACGACCCGCTCGGTGCCGGGGTGCAGGTGCAGGTCCCACTCGAGCTGGGCTCCGCCGGGGGTGTGCCGGGTGCGGGCGGGGGCGGAGGACGCGGCCACCCCGGTCGTGTGACGCTCGTCGGACCAGGAGACCAGGGCGTCACCCGTGCCCTCGTCCGGAGGGAGGACCACGGAGTCGTCGGCCAGACCGGTCTTGACCGCGGCGAGCTCGGCGCCGTCCCCGCCGACCCGGACCCGGAGGACGGTCGCCACGTCCTCGGTGGCGCGGGAGGCGATCCGGATCTCCTCGGTCATGAGGTGGTCACCACCGTCCGACCCCGAGAGCGTCCGGGTACGGTGCACCTCCACCGTGGGGTCCGGGGTGGGGTCGCCCAGGTGTCGGGCGACGGCCCAGAACCGCGACCCGGGACCGACGGTGTCGCAGGCCACCGCGGTCGCCGGCTCGTCGTCGCACAGGACCTCCAGGACCGAGACCACCCGGCGGTCGTCCACGAACCATCCCGTCCCCGGCCCGCCGACCTGGCCGTCGTGCGTGCTCAGGGCCGTCGACGGACCGTCGACGGCGATCTCCAGCTCATGCAGCCAGGGCTGCTTCTTCATGGCGGCTCCTCCGTGCTCGTGGTCCCGGCACCCGGGTGACGACAGGTCTTGACAGCGGCGGTGGGACGGGTCCATCCTGCCAAGGACCGGATGTGAACGTTCAAATCCATACCCCCCCAGCACACACCACTGGTGCACCCCCCGTCAACGGAGACAGCCGATGGCCCTGCCGAGCAGCACCCCACGGGCGACGATCAACGACGTCGCCCGGGCCGCCGCGGTGTCCCGGCAGACCGTCTCCAACGCCCTGAACGCCCCGCAGAAGGTCCGTCCCGAGACCCTGTCCCGCGTCCGGCGGGAGATCGACCGGCTGGGCTACCGCCCCAGCGCGTCGGCGCGGAGCATGCGCAGCCAGCGGGCGGGGGCGGTGGGGGTCGAGATCAACGCCGTCACCCGGCACGCCTCCGACGTCGCCCAGCTGATGCTCACCGAGCTGACCGTCCTGGCCCCGCACTTCCAGGTGCACCTGGTCCCGTTCGCGCACGGCACCGTCTTCCCGTCGGTGGAGGGCTACCAGGACATGGTCCGCCGCAAGCTCGTGGACGCGTTCGTGTTCGCCGACACCCACACCGGGGACCCGCGGATCGACTGGCTCCTCTCCCAGGAGATCCCGTTCGCCACCTTCGGGCGGATCTACAGCCACCCCGAGCTGACCTGCTGGGTCGACGTCGACGGGTGCGCCGGGACGGGGGCCGCCGTCCGGCACCTCCTCACCCAGGGGTACGCGACCGTCGGCTACCTGGGGTGGCCGCGCCACGAGCAGGACGGAGCGATCACCGAGGACCGGCGCGAGGGCTGGTCCACGACGGTGGATGCTCTCCAGGCGCGCGGACCCGAGGGGGAGACGCCGCAGGAGCTGGGTCCCGTCATGGAGGCTGCCCGGGTGCTGCTCGACGACCTGGGACCCGGTGACGCCGTGGTCTGCGGGTCGGACCTCATCGCCCTGGGCGTCGCCTACGTCGCGGCCGAGCGGGGCCTGCGTGTGGGGGCCGACCTGGGGGTGGTCGGTTTCGACGGTTCGGTGATCGCGGCCCGCCACGGACTGACGACCGTGGTCCAACCCCTCGAGGCGGTGGCCGACGTGCTGCTCCGCCTCGTCCACGACCAGCTGGCCGGCGGTGGCCCCCTGCCCGCCGGTCAGCTGCTGACCCCGACCCTGGCTCCCGGTGCCTCCACCGACCGGGAGCACCAGGGGTCGACACCCATCCCGCTCCCATGTCCAGGGAGCCGTCGGGACCCCCGACGCCGACAGGAAGGCAACACCCCATGAAGAACAGCACGCGTATGTTCGCGCTCGCCGCGGCCGGCGCCCGCGTCCAC
>DATISK010000092.1:0-2459 GCA_035581545.1 Ornithinimicrobium sp.
CGGCGGGGGAGCCCTCCCAGGGCACGGCGGCAGGGTCGGCCGGCGGCACGGGCTCCGGAGCCCCGGACCCCGGGTGCGGCACCTCCCCCGGCTCCTCCGTCTCCGCCCGTGCGTGGCGGGGAGGGACCGCCAGCCGCAGCACGTCGGCCAGGGTCCCGCCGTAGTGGTCGGCCACGGCACGGGCCGCCGACAACACGTCCTGGGTCAGGACCGGCTCGGAGCCGACGACCCGCACGACCGGCGCCAGCCGACCGGGGTGCTCGGCCTCCGCGGCGCGGGCGACGACGAAGCCGTCCTGCTGCCGCCCCGCCATCCGGACGCGGACCCGGACCCCCGGCCGCACCTGCTCGTCCAGGTCCTGCGGGACGACGTACTCGAAGACCCGGTCGAGGTGCGCCAGGGGCGTGTCGACGACGACCCTCGCCACCGGGTCGCTCGCGGCGGGCGGTCGGTCGGCGGGCGGCCCGGTGCGGCGCCGGCGGGGAGAACCCGCCGGAGGCGGCACCAGGGTCAGCTGCTCCTCGACGGCCGCGCCGTCGTCCCCCACCGTGGGCACCACCGCCCCTCAGACCGCCCTGCGCAGCTCCTCGACCCGCTGCAGGCGCTCCCAGGTGAAGGCGTCCTCCACGCCGGGGGCCTGCGTGCGGCCGAAGTGGCCGTAGGCGGCGGTCGGCCGGTAGATCGGGCGGAGCAGGTCGAGCTGGTCGACCAGGGCGGCCGGGCGCAGGTCGAAGACCCGGGTCACGGCCTCCTGGATCCGGTCGTCCGGCACCGTGCCGGTGCCGAAGGTCTCCACGTAGAGGCCGACGGGGTGGGCGGTGCCGATCGCGTAGGCGACCTGGATCTCGCAGCGCCGAGCCAGTCCCGCGGCGACCACGTGCTTGGCCACCCAGCGCATGGCGTAGGCCGCCGAGCGGTCGACCTTGGAGGGGTCCTTGCCCGAGAAGGCCCCGCCCCCGTGCCGGGCCATGCCGCCGTAGGTGTCGACGATGATCTTGCGTCCGGTCAGCCCGGCGTCCCCCATCGGACCGCCGATGGTGAAGATGCCCGTGGGGTTCACCAGCATGCGGTAGCCGTCGGTGTGCAGGTCGATGCCCGCCTCGTGCGCCTCCTCCAGGACCGGGCCGATGACCCGCTCCCGGATGTCGGGGGTGAGCTGGTCCTCCAGCGAGATGTCCCGGGCGTGCTGGGTGGACAGGACCACCGTGTCCAGACGGACGGCCCGGTCGCCCTCGTAGGCGATCGTCACCTGGGTCTTGCCGTCCGGGCGCAGGTAGTCCAGCTCGCCGCTCTTGCGCACCTGGCTGAGCCGCTCCGCGAGGCGGTGGGCCAGGAAGATCGGCAGCGGCATCAGCTCGGGGGTGTCCTCGCAGGCGTAGCCGAACATCAGGCCCTGGTCGCCCGCACCCTGCACGTCGTAGGGATCGGCCCCGTCCTCGTCGCGGCTCGCCATGGCCGTGTCCACGCCGACCGCGATGTCCGCCGACTGATCACCGATGGAGACCTCGACGCCGCAGGTGCGCCCGTCGAAACCCTTGTGCGAGTTGTCGTAGCCGATCTCCAGGATCGTGTTCCGCACGATCTGCGGGATGTTGGCGTAGCCGCTGGTGCGCACCTCGCCGGCCACGTGCACCAGCCCCGTGGTCACCATGGTCTCGACCGCCACCCGCGAGCCGGGGTCCTGGCGGAGCAGCTCGTCGAGGATCCCGTCGCTGATCTGGTCGCAGATCTTGTCGGGGTGCCCCTCGGTGACGGACTCGGACGTGAACAGGCGGGCCATCGACTCTCCTCGCGGTGCGCAGCGGCTGCTGACTGACCCCGGCAGTCTACGGTCCGGGGCCGACAGGCCGGTCGGCTACGTCCCCAGCGCCGGGACCACCGCGTCCCAGACGGCCGCGGCGACGCGGTCCTTGCCGGTCGGTCCGACGGTGACCACGTCCGCGACGCCCGGCCGCAGCAGGTGCACGGTGCTGCGGTCCTGACCGAAGGTCACGCCCGGCCCCACCTGGTTGGCCACCAGCAGGTCGCACCCCTTGCGCTGCAGCTTGGCCCGGGCGTGCTGCAGGACGTCCCCCTGCGCGTCCCCCGTCTCGGCGGCGAAGCCCACGATGAAGGGCCGCCGAGCCGCACCCCGCTGGGCGACCAGGCCGGCCAGGATGTCGGGGTTGCGCACCAGCTCGACGACGGGTGCCTCCTCGGCGTCCGGACCGTGCTCCTTCTTGATCTTCCGGTCGGCGTAGGTGGCCGGACGGAAGTCGGCGACGGCCGCCGCCATGACGACGACGTCCGCCGCGTCCGCCACCGCACGACGCACCGCGTCCTGCATCTGCAGCGCGGTCTCCACCGGCACCACGTCGGTGCCCTCGGGCGCGGGCAGCCCGACGTTGGCGGACACCAGCGTCACCCGGGCCCCCCGGCCCGCGGCCTCCGCGGCCAGGGCGTACCCCGGCTTGCCGGAG
>DATISK010000093.1:0-16660 GCA_035581545.1 Ornithinimicrobium sp.
GCACGGCGACGGTCCACCGCAGCGGCCCGTGGACCCGGGTCAGCGTCCCGGCCGGCCACGTCCTGTGCCGCTGAGCCGAGCGGGGGGCGGTCCGCCCGACCCCCGCTCGGGCTCGGGGTGCAGGGCGACGAACAGCGACCAGGCCTGCGCGTCGGGGTCGCGGGCACGGTCGTGGAACTCCTGGATCAGCCCGTGCAGCCGCCGGCGGAACTCGTCGAGCTCCGCGGGCGGCAGCCGCAGGCCCAGCCGGGTGAGGTCGCGGTCGGCCTCGGGCACGGCCCGGACCTCCGCCAGGAAGGTCTCCAGCAGCGGAGAGCTGCCGGCCGGGGTGCGCACGTGCCAGGACCGCCCGGTCGCGCGGTAGGGGATCTCGCGGGCGCCGCGCCGCCCCCGGCGGGCGGGCAGCGCCTCGAGGAAGCCGGTGTCGACCAGGGTGCGCACGTGGTGCAGGCTCGTCGCCGGGTTGAGCCCGAGGGTCTCGGCGATCTCGCGGTTGGACAGCGGCTCGTCCAGCGCGATCCGCAGGATGCGCAGCCGCACCGGGGAGGCCAGGGCGCGCGCCTCCGCCTCGGTCGCGTCCCGGCGGTCGGGAGCGGCGGGCGACGGCATACCGGCAGTGTGGCACACCAGTGATTGACAAAACCCAATCACTGACGCACGATCGTCCGGTGACGACCTCCGCCGGCGCGCCGCGCCGCAGCCTGTGGCACCACCACGACTTCCGCCAGCTCTGGATGGGGGACACCGTCTCGGTGTTCGGCGCCCAGTTCGTCGGCTTCGCGATGCCGCTGATGGCGGTGCAGGTGCTGGGGGCGGACGCCTTCCAGATGGGGCTGCTGGCGACCCTGGAGTCGCTGGCCTTCCTGCTCATCAGCCTGCCGGCCGGCGCCTGGGTCGACCGGTGGCGCAAGAAGGTGGTCCTCGTCCTCGGCGACCTGCTGCGCGCGGCGCTCCTGATCACCCTGCCGCTCGCCTGGTTGCTGGGCGCGCTGACCATGGGGCAGCTCTACCTCGTGGCCTTCGCCGTGGGCTGCATCACGGTCTTCTTCGACGTGGCCAACCAGTCCTACCTGCCGCAGATCGTCGAGGGCGACCAGATCGGCGAGGGCAACGGCAAGCTCCAGGCCAGCCAGCAGACCGCAGGCGTCGTCGGGCCCGCGGCCGCGGCGGCCCTCGTCCGGCTCGTCGGGTCGCCGCTGACGATCGCGGGCACCGCCGTCTGCATGGCGCGCTCCTCGCTCGGCGGCAGCCGGGTCCGGCACCGCGAGGAGACGTCCGACCCGGCCGCCCGCCGCCCCCTGGTCGCGGAGGTCAGGGAGGGGATGGCGTTCGTGCTGGGCCACCCCCTGCTGCGCCGGATCGTCGCCTGCACCGGGCTGTCCAACCTGGCCTCCTCGGCCGTCTTCGCCCTCTTCGTGCTCTACGTCGTCCGGACCCTCGGCCTGACCGGGACCACGCTCGGCCTCGTGCTGTCGGTGGGTGCCGCCGGGGGGCTGCTGGGTGCGGTCAGCTCCGAGCGCTTCGGCCGGCTCGTCGGGGAGGGGCGGGCGATCCCCATCGCGGCCGTCCTCAGCGGGGCGGCCATGCTCAGCACCCCGCTGGCCAGCGTGCTGCCGCCGGTGCCCACGCTCCTGGTCGGGGGCTTCCTCATCTCCTGGTCGGTGGTCGTCTACAACATCGCCCAGGTGAGCTTCCGCCAGCGGCTGTGCCCCCGGCCGCTGCTCGGGCGGATGAACGCCTCGATCCGCTTCCTGGTCTGGGGGCCGATGCCGGTGGGTGCCTTCCTCGGCGGACTCCTCGGCAGCGAGCTCGGCGTGGTGCCCACGATGTGGATCTTCTCCTCCCTCGCCCTCCTCGCCGCGCTGCCCGTGCTGCTCTCGCCCCTGGTCGGCATGCGCACCCTCCCGCGCGAGCTCGACGCCCTGGCGGCCGCTCCCGCGGACGCCCCGCGCCCCTGAGCGCCGCTCCGCGCCGGCCGACCCACCCCATACCCTCGGTGCATGGACACCGCCCTGCTCACCAACGTGCTGCTCGTGCTGCTCTTCGTGCTGGTCGGCGGGGTGTTCGCGGGCACCGAGATGGCCATCGTGTCCCTGCGGCCGTCGCAGGTCGAGGACATCGCGCGCTCCGGCGAGCGCGGACGGCGCACCGCCCGGCTGGTCCGCGACCCCAACACCTTCCTCTCCGCGGTCCAGGTGGGCGTGACCGTGGCCGGGTTCTTCTCCTCCGCGTTCGGCGGGGCCACGATCTCGCCGACCGTGTCGCTCCGGCTGCAGCGGCTGGGGCTGGACGAGGCGCTCGCCGACCCCCTGGCGCTGGTCCTGATGACCCTGGTGATCGCCTACCTGTCGCTCGTCCTCGGCGAGCTGGTCCCCAAGCGGCTCGCGATGCAGCGGTCGGCCGGGTTCACCCGGGTCCTGGCGCCCCCGCTGGGCCTCTTCGCCACCCTCCTGCGCCCGGTGATCTGGCTGCTGTCCGTCTCGACCAACCTCGTCGTCCGGCTGCTCGGCGGGAACCCGGAGGCCACGAACGAGCAGATGTCCATCGAGGAGCTGCGCCGTGTGGTGGAGGACAACCGGGACCTGCGGCCCTACAGCCGGCAGATCCTGCGCGACGTCTTCCGGGCCGGGGAACGCACGCTGGGGGACGTGCTCCGACCCCGGCCCGACGTGGAGTTCCTGCGGGCCGACCGCTCGGTGGAGGACGTGGAGGACCTCGTGCGCGACTCCAGCCACAGCCGCTTCCCGGTGACGGGGGAGTCGGCCGACGACGTCCTCGGGTTCGTCCACATCCGCGACCTGCTGACCATCGACGACGACCGGCGTGCCGGCGTCCGGGTCGGCGACCTCGTCCGTGAGATCACCGCCCTGCCGGTCAGCAAGCCGGTGCTGGCCAGCCTGCACCTGCTGCAGGAGACCCAGCAGCACATGGCCCTCGTCGTCGACGAGCACGGCGGCACCGAGGGGATCGTCACGGTCGAGGACCTCGTGGAGGAGCTGGTCGGGGAGATCTACGACGAGTACGACACCGAGCCCGACCCCGAGGACTCCCTCGTCCGCGCCGACGGCACGGTCCGGGTCTCCGGCGGGCTCATCGTCGAGGAGCTCGAGAGCGCCCTCGACGTGCACCTGCCGCGGGGCGGGTACGAGACGGTCGCCGGCCTGGTCCTGGCGCAGCTGGGCCGGGTGGCCGCGGTGGGCGACGAGGTCCGGGCCGGCCCGGTCCTGCTGCGGGTCACCCGGCTGGAGGGTATGCGGATCCGCGAGGTGGAGGTGCGCCACCCCGCGACGGGGGAGGAGGGGGACGGGGGGCGTCCGGCACCTCCGCCCGAGGACCCGGCGGGCTGAGCCCTGGTCCCCCTCAGGCCAGCCAGACCGTCGTGTCCTGGGGGAGCCGCCCGTCCTCGAGCCGACCGCTGGCGACCAGCACCTCCACCCCCTCCGGCAGGTCGAGGAGGTCCTCGCCGAGGTTGGCCACGACGGTGACCGGCCGGCCGTCCTCCCGGGCGTTGCGGAAGGCCAGGACCTCCGGGCCCCAGCCGGACTCCCAGTGCAGACCGCCGACACCCAGGTCGTGCTCACGGCGCAGCCGCAGCAGCGTGCGGTAGAGCTCCAGGGTCGAGGAGACGACGCCCTCCTGCCGGTCCACCGCCAGCGGGCCGTACACGAGGGGCTGGGGAAGCCAGCTGCGCGACCCCGGCCCGAAGCCGTAGGCCGGTTCCTCGGCCACCCACGGCAGCGGCACCCGGCAGCCGTCGCGTCCCAGCTCCACGCCCGCCGTGCGGTGGTAGGCGGGGTCCTGGCGGAGGCGGTCCGGCAGCGCGGTGTGGTCCGGCAGGCCAAGCTCCTCGCCGTTGTAGACGTAGGCCGACCCGGGCAGCGCCATCATCAGCGTGGTCGCGGCCCGGGCCCGGCGCAGGCCGAGCACCTGGTTGGGCTGCACCGAGTCGACCCCGATCCCGTTGGGCCGGGGCGAGCCCACGGGCAGGCCCATCCGGGAGGCGTGCCGCACGACGTCGTGGTTGGACAGCACCCACGTGGTCGGGGCGCCCACCTCGTCGGCGGCGCGCAGCGAGGTGTCGACGACCTGGCGGACGTCCTCCGCGCGCCAGGGCATCTCCAGGAACTGGAAGTTGAACGCCTGGTGCATCTCGTCCGGCCGCACGTAGCGCATGGTGCGCTCCTGGCTCGGCAGCCACGCCTCGGCGCACAGGATCCGGTCCTCGGCCGGGTCGCCCGAGGGGTTGTAGTCCTCGAGCACCCGGCGCCATCCCCGGTAGATCTCGTGGACCTCCTCCTGGTCCCACATCGGCCCCAGCTCCTTGGTCCGGGGGTCGGTGGTGGCCGGCTGGTCCTCGGCGAGGTCGCCGAGCATCCCGGTCCGCACGGTCCAGTCCGGCAGGCCCTCGGCCTTGATGAGCGAGTGGGCCACGTCCACCCGGAAGCCGTCGACGCCCCGGTCCAGCCAGAAGCGCAGGACGTCGTGGAACTCCTCGACGACCTCGGGGTTGCGCCAGTCCAGGTCGGGCTGCTTGTCGTCGAAGAGGTGCAGGTACCACTGGCCGGGGGTCCCGTCAGCCTCCGTCACGCGCGTCCAGGCCCGCCCGCCGAAGACCGACTTCCAGTTGTTCGGGGGCTCGGCCCCCTCCGGGCCGGTCCCCTCGCGGAAGACGTAGCGGGCCCGCGCCGGCGAGCCGGGTCCGGCCGCCAGCGCCTCCTGGAACCACGCGTGCTCGTCGCTCGTGTGGTTGGGCACCAGGTCCACGATGACCCGGACCCCGAGCGCGTGCGCCCGGGCGATCAGCGCGTCCGCGTCGGCCAGGGTCCCGAACAGCGGGTCCACGTCGCGGTAGTCCGCGACGTCATACCCCGCGTCGGCCATCGGTGAGACGTAGAACGGGCTGAGCCAGACCGCGTCCACGCCGAGCTCGGCCAGGTAGGGCAGCCGGGAGGTGATGCCGGGCAGGTCGCCCACACCGTCCCCGTCGGAGTCGGCGAAGCTGCGCGGGTAGACCTGGTAGATCACCGCGTGCCGCCACCACGGCGCCGAGTGGGGCAGGGGCAGGTGCGGGTCCGCGGGGCCGCGGGCCGGGTCCTGGGCGTCCGCGCCGGGAGAGGCGGGGGCCGCGGGGACGGGCAGGTCGTGGGTGGGGACGTGGGGGACCGAGGAAGAGGTCGGGTCGGCAGTCACGGGCCACCAGCGTAGGTGCTGGTGGCGGCCCGTCCTACTCCTCGCGCGGGGCGGAGGTGACCGGGTCCGGCTCCTCGTCGAAGGAGTTCACCATCGCCTGGGCGGCGTGGGCCATGTAGGCCCGCATCTGCTGCTCGTCGATGGGGGAGAGCCGGTCGGTGATGGTGTCGATCGCCGCGTTCATGTGCCGCAGCCACCGGTCCCGCTGGGTCGGGGTCACGGCGAAGTGCACGTGGCGCATCCGCAGCCGGGGGTGTCCCCGGCGCTCGGAGTAGGTCGTCGGCCCGCCCCAGGACTGCTCCAGGAACATCCGCAGACGGTCCTCGGCCGGTCCCAGGTCCTGCTCGGGATACATCTGGCGCAGCGGCGGGTCGCCGGCCACGCCGCGGTAGAACTCGGCGACGAGCCGGCGGAAGGTGTCGTGGCCACCGACCCGCTCGTAGAAGGTCTGCTGGGGGAGGAGACGGTCTGCGGATGCGGTCTGGTGCTGCTGGGTCACCCACCCAGTGTCTCAGGCGGGTCCGAGGAACCCCTCATCCCGCCCCCTCCGGCGAGCGCAGCTCCACCTCGAAGCGGTCCACGTAGCCCTGCACGTCCAGCGTGACCACGTCGGTGCGCGCCAGGTCCAGAGGGTCCGAGAGCCGCAGCTCGGTCGTCACCGCGCTGCTCGTCCACGAGCTCCACCACCCGTCCGGCAGCCACCGGACGGGTCGGCCGCCGTCGAGGACCCGCACCCGGCCGCGGCCTGCCGTCGTCAGCACGACGGAGGCACCCTCGGGCAGGTCCTCGAGGACGAGCCGGCCGGCGTCGAGGTCGTCGCGGTCCCAGCGCCCCAGCACCCCGCCCGGCCGCCCGGACGGGGCCGGCCCGTCGGACGGGTCGGCGGGGACGGACGCGGGCAGCGGCGGTGCCGTGTCGAAGTCGAACTCCTCGTAGGGGACCGGCTCGTAGGCCAGGACGGTGGCGGTGGTGTCCGAGGCCGCCGGCGCCAGGACGGACACCCCGACCTCCTGCACCCCGGCCCCCGTCCTGCCGGTCGTGGGGACCCGACCCGCCTGGGCGGTCGTCGGGTCCTGGACCCAGGACACGGCCGCCGCTGCGTGGGCGGCGGTCGGGAGGGGCGCGGAACCGTGCTCGGTGGTGACGACGCCGGCCAGCTCCTGCCACGCGCGGTCGGTGCCTTCGGGCGGTGCCGGCAGGACCGCGAGGAAGACCGACCGCGGCGACAGCGGGGCGGGCACCTGGAGCTGGTGGGGAAGGCCGTCGGCGGGGACCTGCCAGGCGGCCGCGACCCGGTGCCCGGCCAGGTGCCCGGGGGCGTCCGCCGCACCGACGGGCACGGAGGTGGTGCCGACCTCGACGACCTCGGCCGCGGTGACCTGCACCTGCCACCGGCCCGGATCGACCCCCTCGGGGGAGACCTGCACCGTGACGTCGCGCTCCTGCCCCGGGCCGGGGCGCAGCGGGCCGGGGAGGGCGAACTCCCGCCTGCTCCCGGACGCGTGCACCATCCAGCGCCCGTCCCGCAGCTCGTGGTCCTGGTCCTGCCACCGGTCGCCGTCGTCGGTGACCGCGATCCCGTCCACGGCCAGACCCACCACGCCGCTCTGCCCGAGCCACACGCCCAGGCGCGTGTCCGCGGTGACGCGCACCCGGTACAGACGGGACGACCCGGTCCCGGAGGACCACGGTGCCGCCTGCCCGGGCCCGCCGACCCCGCCGCTGTCGTCCAGCACGAGCGCGCCCCGGGCCAGCGGCGGCGGCGGGCCGGAGACCGGGGGCCGCGTCCGGGGGCGTCGGTGGGCGGTCTCGGTGTAGGTGGCGAGGACGGCCGAACCGCGGGCCGGCAGGTCACCGGTCCACCTCACCTCGAAGGGGGTGCGCCCGCCGTCTCCCGGTGGCGGGAGGGGGACCAGCCGCTGGACCGCCGGGTCACCCTCCCGACCCGCGCACGGCAGGACGGTGGTCACGCCGGAGGAGCTCAGGTGGGCCACGGGAACGGTCAGCCGGGGATCGAGCACGGGGAGGTCGCACCAGAGCACGGCGAAGACCGCGCTGCCCGACCTGGGTCGGGTGTCGATCGACAGGGGCCGGGTGGCCGGTGCGTGGCCCACGGGGGTGGACCCGACGAGGCGGAGACCTTCGAGGCTCGAGGGTGGGTCGCCCCCGGCGTCCAGGACCCATCCGCGGAGAGTCATGTCGGTGCTGGTCCACGCGCCGGACGCCCCCCGGTCGGGACCGACGTGGACGTCCTCGGGCCCCTCGCCCCGGCCGTCCAGCAGCACCGCGGCGCCGCCGGCGGCGACCGCGACCGCGGTGGCGACGGCGACGGCACGCCTGCGCCCCGGTCTCCTGCGGGCGGCGGCGCTCCTGCCCGCCAACGAGGCGAGGACCGCGCCGACCACCTCGTCCTCGGAGCGTGCGTGCAGGTCCGCGACCGCCTGGAGCGCAGCACCCAGCCCCGCGACACCGGGCACGAGGGGGCCCACGCGTCCTGGGCGGGTGCGCAGCGCCCGCGCGGCGCGTCGCGGCGTCCAGCCCTCGACGAGGGTGAGCACGGCCGCCGCACGCTGCCGTGGACGCGCCGACGACAGGACGTCGCCGGCGTCGGCCGGCGCTCCGCTGCCCTGGACCTGGTCGCCCCGGCGCGGGGCCCGGCGCAGGTAGGCCCGGACCAGCTCGGTCGTCAGGGTCTCGGACGAGCCGAGCCTCCGCGACGTCCGCACGGGCCGGCCGGCCCGTCGGGACAGCCGCTCGAAGGCCTGGACCACGAGGCGGTCCGCGACCGCAGGGTCCCCGGTGAGCATGACCGCAGTGCGGCGCAGGGACGGGGCGTCGCGGCGGACGGCCTCCTCCAGCCCCGCCGTCGGGGCGTTCCCGACCATGGTCCATGCTCCCACCGGGGGGAGACGTCGTCCAGGACGCGCCTGCGCGCCGTGCCGGTGGAGTCAGGCCTGGGGACGTCCCCACGGGGAGATGGTCGGGCCACGCACGCCGGCCTCGTCGAAGGCCCGCTTGGCCCGCTCGAGGATCTCCCGGGGGATGGCGAACTGCTCGCCCGGACGGGTCTTGGCGAACACCCGCAGGGTCATCGTGCCGCCGGAGACCGACTCCACGCCGGCGACCGTCGGGGTCTCCAGCAGGCGGTCGGCCCACGAGGGGTCCGCGGCGGTCTCCTCGACCACCCGGCGCAACAGCTCGGTGACCCGGTGGGGGTCCTCGTCGTAGGCCACGGGCACGTCGATGGTGGCCACCGCCCAGCCCTGGCTCTTGTTCCCGATCCGGACGATCTCCCCGTTGCGGATGAACCACACCACCCCGCTGGCGTCCCGCAGCCGGGTCACCCGCAGGGTGACCTCCTCGACCGTGCCCACGGCCTCACCGGTGTCGATCACGTCGCCGACGCCGTACTGGTCCTCGATGATCATGAAGATGCCCGAGAGGAAGTCCTTGACCAGCGACTGGGCGCCGAAGCCCAGGGCCACGCCGCCGATGCCCGCCGAGGTCAGCAGCGGCGCCAGCGGCAGGCCCAGGTCGGCCATGACGGTGAGGATCGCGATGGTGAAGATGACGAAGGTCGAGGCGCTGCGCAGGAGCGAGCCCATGGTCAGCGCACGCTGCCGGCGCCGTTCGCCCCGGTCGGCGGTGACCGGGCCCCCGACCAGCCGCTCGATGCTGCTGCGCTCGTGGTCGTCGGCCCTGGCCACGGCGTTGTCCACCACCGATCGGATCGCGCGGTGCACGAGCCAGCGCAGGACGACCGCGGCCACCAGGACGCCCACGATGCGCAGCGGCGCGCCCAGCAGCCAGGTCCCGACCTCGTCCCACCCCGGCCAGGTCATCGCTCGACGCCCGTCGGTCGGCCCCTCGTCGGCTCGTGCCTGCAGATCCGCATGCCCCCCATTAAACGGGGTCGGTCACGCGCCGCGGTTCGGTGCATGCCGCCGGGCCTGACAAACTGTGTCCGGCATGGCGTGCCCGGGTCGTCCCGGGCGCCGCCCGTGTGCCCGCCCGCCGTGTTCGTCGAAAGGTCGTCCTCGTGACCGAGCTGTCCCCCCGCCTGTCCGCGCTCGCCGAGGCCTACGGCGTGGCGACCGAGTTCTGGGACTGGCAGGGACGGCACGTGCAGGTGTCCCTCGGGACCGTCACCGCGGCCCTCGCCGCCCTGGGCGTGCAGATCGAGGGCGAGGACGACGTCGACGCGGCGCTCGAGGAGATCGGGCGCCGCCCCTGGACGCGCGTGCTGCCGCCGGTCGTCGTCACCGTGGAGGGCCGTTCCCCCGACGTGCCGGTGCACGTGGCCGAGGGGGTCCGCTTCGAGGCCCGGATCGTGCTCGAGGACGGCGCGGTCCGCCCGCTGGTCGGCGTGGCGCAGGACGCGCCGGAGACCCGCGAGCTCGACGGGACGACCGTCGTGCGCGTGCCGCTGGACCTGCCCGCGGACCTGCCGCTGGGCTGGCACACGGTGGAGGTCGCCGCCGGCCGCCACGTGCGCCGGATGCCGTTGGTGGTCACCCCCGCCCGGCTGGAGCTGCCCGAGGCGCTCGCCGAGGACGGGTCCCAGGCCTGGGGCCTGATGACCCAGCTCTACGCGATGCGCTCGGACGAGTCCTGGGGCATGGGGGACCTGGCCGACCTCGGTGACGCCGGGGCGTGGGCCGCCGGCCTGGGCGCCG
Source organism: Ornithinimicrobium sp. (assembly GCA_035581545.1). Classification (GTDB taxonomy): domain Bacteria; phylum Actinomycetota; class Actinomycetes; order Actinomycetales; family Dermatophilaceae; genus Ornithinicoccus. The sequence continues at coordinate 9,867 of DATISK010000093.1, forward strand.
ACTTCGTCCTCGTCAACCCGCTCCACGCGGCCGAGCCGGTCCCGCCGATCGAGCCGTCCCCCTACCTGCCGACCAGCCGGCGGTTCGTCAACCCGCTCTACATCCGGGTCGAGGACGTGCCCGAGGTGGCCTACCTGTCCGCGGCCGAGCGCCAGCTGGTGGAGTGGCACGCCGACGACGCCAGGCGCTACCTGGACCTCGACCTGATCGAGCGGGACGCGGTGTGGATGGCCAAGGAGGCCGCCCTCCGGATGATCTTCAAGCAGCGTCGCTCGTTGCGCCGTGCCAGGGCGTTCAACGCCTTCGTGGAGCGCGAGGGCCAGGGTCTGGTCGACTACGCCACCTGGTGCGCGCTGTCCCAGGTGCACGGCACCTGGTGGCGCAGCTGGCCGGAGGAGCTGCAGGACCCGCGCGGCGCGGCGGTCGAGACCTTCCGCGAGAAGCAGGCCGAGGAGGTGGAGTTCCACTGCTGGCTGCAGTGGATCCTGGACGACCAGCTCGCCCGCGTCCAGCGCGACCTCGTCGACACCGGGATGTCCATCGGACTGGTCTCCGACCTCGCGGTCGGGGTGCACCCCGACGGCGCGGACGCCTGGGGCCTGGGCGACGCGCTCGCCCGGGGGGTGACCGTGGGTGCCCCGGCCGACCAGTACAACCAGCTGGGCCAGGACTGGAGCCAGCCGCCGTGGCGGCCCGACAAGCTCGCCGAGCTGGGCTACGCCCCCTACCGGGACATGGTGCGGGCGGCGCTGCGGGACAGCGGCGGGCTGCGGGTCGACCACGTCATCGGGCTCTTCCGCCTCTGGTGGATCCCGCAGGGACGCAAGCCGTTCGAGGGCACCTACGTCAGCTACGACCACGAGGCCACGATCGGCATCCTGCTGCTCGAGGCCCATCGCGCGGGCGCGGTGGTCATCGGCGAGGACCTCGGGACGGTCCAGCCGTGGGTGCGCGACTACCTGCGCGACCGGGGGGTCATGGGCACCTCCATCCTCTGGTTCGAGCGCGACTGGGAGGGCGACGGGGGCCTGCTCGAACCGCAGGAGTGGCGTGAGCTGTGCCTGGCGACGGTCACCACGCACGACCTGCCCCCGACCGCCGGTTACCTGGAGGGGGTGCACGTCGAGCTGCGCCACCGGCTGGGACTGCTGGACCGCTCCCTGGCGGAGGAGGAGGCGGCGGACGCCGCCTCCCGCGACGAGGTGCTGGCCGACCTGAGGCGGCGCGGACTGCTGCGGGAGGGCGCCGGTGTCCCCGAGCAGGTCGAGGCGCTGCACGCCTACCTCACCCGGACGCCGGCCAAGCTGATCGGGGTGAGCATCAGCGACCTGGCGGGGGACAAGCGGGTCATCAACCAGCCGGGCACGGACGAGGAGTACCCCAACTGGCGGGTCCCCCTGGCCGGGCCGGAGGGTCAGGCGGTGCTGCTCGAGGAGCTCTTCACCTGGCGCTCGGCGCGCCGCCTGGCCCGCACGGTCGACCAGCAGCACTGAGGCTGCCCCGGGCTCATCGCGCGGCGTCGACCGCCTGCGCCCGGAGCGCCCGAGCCACCGCGTCCCGGTTCTCGGCCACGGTGCGGCGCAGCGCGTTCGACACGTCCGGGTGGCCGCCGAGCCACTCCTCGGTCGCGTCCCGCAGCGCCGGAGAGGCGACGGCCAGGGGGTAGAAGCCGGTGGCCAGCGACTCGGCGATGTGGTGCGTGCGCCCGGACCAGACCCGCTCGACCGCCTCGTGGTAGCGGGCGACGTAGGGGTCGAGCAGCGAGGCGTCGTGGACCCAGCCCCAGCCCAGCGCCGTGGCGGCGAGCACGGAGTTGGACAGCCCGTCGGTCTCCACGGCGGCCACCCACGCGGCCTCCTTGGCCTCGGGCGTGGGCAGGGCGGCCCTGGCCCGGGCCGCCTTCTCCCGGCCGGTCGCCGTGTTGTCCCGGTCCTGCTCGGCGACGATCCGCGCCTCGTCCGCGGCTCCCGCTGCGGCCAGCGACGTGAGCAGGGTCCAGCGCATGTCCTGGTCGAGGACCAGACCGGCCAGCTCCTGCTCGCCCGAGAGCAGCGCCTCGACCCGGGCGACGTCCTGCTCGGAGCGGGCCAGCGCCGCCCACGCGGTGACCAGCTGGAGCTGGGCGTCGCCGCCGGGCTCGGCCGTCTCGGTCACGGCACGCAGTCCGGCGGTGAGCTCGTCGAGCACGCCCTGCCGGTGCGCCTCGGCGGTGTAGGTCTTGGCCGCGGTGGTCACCTGCTGGACGAGCACGCGCAGCAGCGTCGAGTCGGTCTCCCCGGGGAGGGCCCGCAGCACCAGGCGCACGTAGTCCGTCGCCGGCATCTCGCCGTCGCGGGTCATGTCCCAGGCGGCACCCAGGACCAGTGCGCGCGGGAGCGACTCGGTGAGGTCGCGCACGTGCTCCAGGGCGGTCCGCAGCGAGCCCTCGTCGAGCCTGATCTTGGCGTAGGCCAGGTCGTCGTCGTTGACCAGGAGCAGGTCCGGGCGGGGGCGGCCGACGAGTTCGGCCACCTCGGTGCGTGCACCGTCGACGTCCAGCTCCACCCGGTGGGTGCGCACGAGCTCGCCGTCGACGAGGTCGTAGCAGCCGACCGCCAGCCGGTGCGGCCGCAGCGTCGGGTGCTCCGGCGGCGCCGTCTGCTCCAGGACGACCGAGGTCAGGGACCCGTCCGCGTCGACCTCCAGGTGCGGGGTGAGCGTGTTCACCCCTGCGGTCTCCAGCCAGAGCCTGCTCCAGCTCCTCAGCTCCCGGCCGCTGGTGACCTCCAGCTCGGCCAGCAGGTCGGCCAGCGTGGTGTTGCCCCACGCGTGCCGGGCGAAGTAGGCGCGCAGGCCGTCCCGGAAGGGCTCGCGCCCGACGTAGGCGACGAGCTGCTTGAGCACCGAGGCGCCCTTGGCGTAGGTGATGCCGTCGAAGTTGACCTCCACGGCGTCGAGGTCGACCATGTCGGCCGCGACCGGGTGGGTCGAGGAGAGCTGGTCCTGACGGTAGGCCCACGCCTTCTCCGACGTCGCGAACGTCGTCCAGGCCTCCTTCCAGTGCGTTGCCTCGGCCTGGCAGGTGGTCGAGGCCCACTCGGCGAACGACTCGTTGAGCCACAGGTCGTCCCACCACTGCATCGTGACCAGGTCGCCGAACCACATGTGCGCGAGCTCGTGCAGGATCGTCAGGGCCCGACGCTCCACCAGCGCCTCGGAGACCGTGGAGCGGAAGATGTACTGCTCGACGATGGTGACCGCACCGGCGTTCTCCATCGCTCCCATGTTGTACTCGGGCGTGAAGATCTGGTCGTACTTCTCGAACGGGTAGGCGTGGTCGAACTCCTCCTCGAAGAAGGCGAACCCTGCCTTGGTGCAGTCGAGGATGTTGTCGGCGTCGAGGTAGGCCCGCAGGCTCTTGCGGCAGAACACCCCGAGCGGCACGGTGCCCGCCCGCGTCTGCACCTCGTCCCGCACCACGTCATACGGGCCGGCCACCAGCGCTGTGACGTATGACGACAGTCGCGGTGTCGCGGCGAAGTCCCAGCGCGCAGCACTCACCGTGTCGACGTTGGCCGCCTGCGGAGCCGGCAGCGGGTCGGGCGTCGGCTGGTTGGAGATGACCTGCCAGTGCGATGGGGCGGTGACGCTGAAGGTGAAGGTGGCCTTGAGGTCCGGTTGCTCGAACACAGCGAACACGCGGCGGCTGTCCGGGACCTCGAACTGTGTGTACAGGTAGACCTCGCCGTCGGCAGGGTCGACGAAGCGGTGCAGACCCTCTCCGGTGTTCATGTAGGCGCCGGTGGCGTCGACGGTCAGCACGTTGCGCGACTGCAGGCCAGGCAGGCGGATGCGCCCTTCGGCATAGTGTGAGGCGGGGTCCAGGGCCTGCCCGTTGAGCTCCACCGACTCCACTGACTCGGCGAGGAGGTCGATGAAGGTCTCGGCACCCACCTCGCGGCTGTCGAACTCCACCGTCGTCACCGTGCGGAAGGTGTGCGGCCCACAGGTCAGGTCGAGCGAGACGGCATACGCCTGGGTCGAGATGAGCTGGGAACGCTGACGGGCTTCGTCGCGAGTCAGGTTCGTGCCGGACATGCAGGAGCCTCCTGGTGAGGGCGGTGGGAGCCAAGTGCCACGATGGTCCCACGAAGGCGGCCGAAGAGCGTATCCGCGAGGGCCGCGGAGTGGAGGAGAGCACAGATGCGGGTCCACATCGGCGGCGACCACGCCGCCTACGAGCTGCAGCGAGACCTGGTGGCCTGGCTGGGGGAGCAGGGTCACGAGGTCGTCGACCACGGGCCGTCGGTCTACGACGCGCTCGACGACTACCCCGTCTTCGTGCTCCGCGCGGCCCAGGCTGTAGCGGCCGATGCGGGGTCGCTCGGGGTGGTGCTCGGGGGGTCGGGCAACGGGGAGCAGATGGCCGCCAACAAGGTCCGTGGGGTGCGGGCCGCGCTCTGCTACAGCACCGAGCTCGCCGGGCTGGCCCGTGAGCACAACGACGCGCAGGTCGTCTCGATCGGGGCGCGCATGCACACCGTCGAGGCGGCACGCGAAATCGTCGCGACCTTCCTGGCGACGTCCTTCTCGGGTGAGCCGCGGCATCAGCGCCGGATCGACATGATGCGCGCCTACGAGGACGACGGCACCCTGCCCGACCTGCCCTGACGAACCCTCGAGCAACACGAGACCCCCAGAGAGCGAGGCTCCGGGGGTCTCGTGGCCTGTGGGGACCCCAGGCCGGTGCAGCTCAGAAGGGGGCGTATGGGTCGGTCCGGCCGGCCGGCGCCGGCTTCGGCCCCCGTGTGCACAAGGCCGCGCAGGATGTCGAGGAACAGGTCCTGGCTGGTCAGGCGTCGAGCACCTCCCTGGCCCGTTTGCGCCGGCGCTCTGTGCGGCTGCGCACGCTGAAGGCCTCTTCGCCGTCCTCGAAGATCGCCTTGAGCAGGGCAGCCAGCATGATGAAGACCAGGATGAAGATCGGCAGCCCGATGACGGTGATGACCTCCTGGAGGGCTGTCAGACCAGCGGTCCCACCCAGCACGATGAGGGCGGCGGCCAGGGCACCCTCCGAGACACCCCAGAAGACCCGCTGTCGCACGGGACCCGCTTCGGCGTCACCGGCGCAGAGGATGTCCACCACCAGGGAGGCCGAGTCGGACGACGTCGCGAAGAACAGGGCCACGACCACCACGGCGATGCCCTGGATGAGCGTCGTCGCCGGGAAGTTGGTGAAGAACTCGAACATCGCCAGGGGGACGCTCTCGGCCACCGCGGCCGAGATGTCTCCGCCGTCACCGCCGATCCCGTCGATCTCCATGGCCGACCAGCCGAAGATGGCGAACCAGATGAGGGTGAAGACGGAGGGCGCGATCAGGACGCCCAGCACGAACTCGCGGACCGTGCGGCCCTTGGAGATGCGCGCCAGGAACAACCCCATGAACGGCGCCCAGGTGACGGTCCAGGCCCAGTAGAAGACGGTCCAGCCGCCCTGCCAGCCCCAGCCGCCGTCGTCGGTGTAACGCGCCATGGAGTCGTTCCAGAACGACAGCTGCACGATGTTGGAGAAGTAGATGCCGACGCTCTCGATGAGCTGACGGAGCAGGAAGACGGTCTCACCGGCGAAGAGCACGAAGAACATCAGCGCGACGGCCATGCCGATGTTGAGGTTGGAGAGCCTCTTCACGCCCTTGTCCAGTCCGGCCACGATCGAGGTGACGGCCACCAGGGTCAGCACCGAGATGATGATGACCTTGGGCCACACGGCGTCGGGCCAGCCCAGCAGCTCGGACAGGCCTGCGTTGATCTGGGAGGTGCCCAGGCCGAGCGAGACGGCCAGGCCGAACAACGTGCCGAGGACGGCGAACACGTCGATGGCCTTGCCGATCGGCCCGTAGATGCGTTCCTTCAGGAAGGGGTAGAACGCCGAGCTCATCCGCATCGGCAGCCCGCGGCGGTAGATGAAGTAGGCGAACGCCAGGCCGGGCACGGTGAAGATCGCCCAGGTGTGCAGCGACAGGTGGTAGAGCGAGAAGGCCATCGCGTCCTGGGAGGCCTCGACGCTGAACGGCTCGACGTCGCGGGGTGGGGTGCTGAAGTGCGAGATGGGCTCGGCGACGCCCCAGAACATGAGGACGGTGCCGATGCCACCGGCGAACAGCATGGCGAACCAGGACATGTTGCTGTACTGGGGCTTGGAGTCGTCACCGCCCAGCCGGATCCCGCCGTACTTGCTGAAGGCCAGCCAGAACAGGACGATCAGCCAGGTCGTCACGCCCAGGATGAAGAACCACCCCAGGTTGGTGACGACCCACTCCCTGCTGTCGCCGAAGGCCGCCCCGATGGGGTCGGGGAAGAGAAGGAGCAGGACGAGGAACAGGATCATCAGGCCGGCTGACCAGAAGAAGATGTGGGCGTTGGTCCGCAGACCGAGGCGTCGTGCGAGGTCTTCCATGGTTCGAGCACCTTTCACCGTGGTGGCTCGGCGAGGTCATGGACGGTGTCGCTCTGCTCGGGGACGGTGCGGGGTGCCGGGCCGTTGGTCCAAGGTTTGTCCAATTGTCGACAAATGTCCAGCACGCGTCGGTGTCGAACCACGGGCTCGGACCGAGGAGAGTGACCTGCTCAGGGGCCTGCGGGGCGCGCTGCAGAGGGGGGGACATCTCGGAGCGGGTGACGAGAATCGAACTCGCGTAGCCAGTTTGGAAGACTGGTGCTCTACCATTGAGCTACACCCGCACGGCCGCCGGACGTACGTCCGAGTCGGCAGCGGGCCAAGGCTAACCGGTGCGAGGGGTCGGCTTCACCTCGAC
>DATISK010000094.1:0-5743 GCA_035581545.1 Ornithinimicrobium sp.
CCCTGATCTTAGCGAAGCTCAGACTGCCGGAAGCCGATCGAGCGGTGGACACAGTCTTCTTCGCAGTGCGCGAGGCAGCTAAGGATTGGTCCTTCCACGGGCCTGGGGGCGGCTAGGTTTCATCACGACCAAGACCTGCGCCCCTCGCTGGACCGGGGACACGACGAACTGGTCGACGTGGGGCCGGCGGTAGCGTGGGCGGGGGGCAGGTGCAGGGCAGCGCAAAGCGACAGCATACACGTCCAGACACACGTCGTCCAACCCCTGCGGCGTCCCCCTCGCCGCGACGGCGTCGTCGTGGCAGCAACTGTGCCCCTCCGGGGGGCGTTCGTCAAGCGTGCGCGCCGATGGGCCCCACCGACCGTCGGTCGTCAAGCGTGCGCGCCGGTCGGGCTCCGGTCGCGGCCCCGGACGCGGAACGGGCGGGGCCGCACCAGCGTGCTGCTGGTGCGACCCCGCCCGTGGCGGAGCGGTCCCGGACGGTCAGGCCGTCCGGGAGGGGCTCACTTGAGGGTGACGGTGGCGCCGGCGCCCTCGAGCTGCTCCTTGGCCTTGTCGGCGGTGTCCTTGTCGACCTTCTCCAGGACCGGCTTGGGGGCACCGTCGACGAGGTCCTTGGCCTCCTTCAGGCCCAGGGAGGTCAGCGCGCGGACCTCCTTGATGACCTGGATCTTCTTGTCGCCGGCGGCCTCGAGGACGACGTCGAACTCGTCCTGCTCCTCGGCGGCGCCCGCACCGGCGTCGCCGCCGCCTGCGGCCGGCGCACCGGCGGCCGCGACGGCGACCGGGGCAGCGGCGGTGACCTCGAAGGTGTCCTCGAAGGCCTTCACGAACTCGGACAGCTCGATGAGGGTCATCTCCTTGAAGTGGTCAAGGAGCTCCTCGGTGCTCAGCTTCGCCATGATGGCGTCCTTTCTCTTGGTGCCGTGAGTGGCGTGGGGGGTTGTGCGCCGATCTGACCGGGTGGTCGGATCAGCTCTCGTCGCCACCCTCGGCGACGTCGGTGGTGGCCTCGGCCGGAGCCTCGGCGGTGGTGTCCTGCGCCGCAGCCTCGGGCGCCTCGTCGGCACCCGCCGACGCGGCGGCGGAACCGCCCTGCTCCTCCACCTTCGCGCGCAGCGCGTCGACGACCCTGGCGGTCTGCGACAGCGGGGCGGCGAAGAGGGAGGCAGCCTTGCTCAGGTTCGCCTTCATGGCGCCCGCGAGCTTGGCAAGCAGGACCTCGCGGGACTCGAGGTCCGCGAGCTGGGTGATCTCCTCGGGGGACAACGGCTTGCCGTCGAGCACCCCCGCCTTGATGACCAGGGCCGGGTTGGCCTTGGTGAAGTCACGCAGACCCTTGGCGACCGCGACCGGGTCGCCCTCCACGAAGGCGATCGCGGTGGGCCCGACCAGGTGCTCGTCGAGGCCCTCGATCCCGGCCTCGGCGGCTGCCCGCTTGGTCAGCGTGTTCTTCACCACGGCGTAGGTGGCGTGCTCGCGCATCGAGCCGCGGAGCTCGGTGAGCTGGCTCACCGTCAGACCGCGGTAGTTGGTCAGCACGGCCGCACCGGAGCTGCGGAACTTCTCCGTCAGCTCGGCAATGGCTGCGGCCTTCTCGGGCGTCGCCATGGTGGCCTCCTTCGTCACGTGGTGCCGGCTACCCCCGGGCCGCACGACAACGAGCCCCGGCGCAGGCGCACGGGGCTCGGACGCTGCAGCGGGACGACCTGGGCCGTGCCGCTGAGCGAGGCTCGCAACTGTTCCTGCGCTGGTCGCTCCGTCGTGGAGGCCTTCGGTCGACGCCCCGCAGCTGCTCTGAGCACCTGGGCACGCCGACGACCGGCGGTCATGGGTATGGCGCCAGCGTACGGCATCGCTGCATCGCGTCCCAAATCCTCGCAGGACCGGCTGGACGGACGCGCGGTCCCGCGTCCTGGGGGTGGTCCGCTGCGGTCCCGTTCCCCGCGCCGCGCGCCGGACCTGCCAGGGTGGAGGGCATGCGCAGCATCACCGACGTCGCCGGCGTGCGGGTGGGCCACCTCACCCTCTCCGCGGACTCACCCGTCGTCCGGACGGGGGTGACCTGCGTGCTCCCCCACGACCGCGACCTGCTGGTCGACCCGGTGCCGGCGGCCGTCCACGTCGTCAACGGCTACGGCAAGCCGGTCGGGCTCAGCCAGGTCGCCGAGCTGGGCGAGCTCGAGGCGCCGGTCCTGCTCACCGGGACGTTCGGGGTGGGCGCGGCCCACGAGGGAGCCGTCCGCGAGCTCCTGGGGCGGCATCCGGACCTGGGCCTCCCGGCGACCGCCAACCCGGTGGTGCTGGAGTGCAACGACGGCCGGCTCAGCGACCTGCGTGCCCTGCCCGTCCGGCCCCCGCACGCCGAGGCGGCGGTCGCGGCGGCCAGGGCGGCCACCCGCGGGCACGAGGTCGAGCAGGGCGCGGTCGGCGCGGGGACCGGGATGGTCGCCTTCGGCTGGAAGGGCGGGATCGGCACCTCCTCGGTGACCGTGCCCGGGGAGGACGCGCCGCCGGGCACCCTGGGCGCCCTCGTGCTGACCAACATGGGGCGGGCCGAGGACCTCGTCGTACGGGGCCGCCGGGTGGGCGGTGCGGGCCGCCCGTGGGAGGCAGGAGGCCCCCCGCGGCCCGCCACCGACGGACCGGAACCGGTGCCCGGCCCGGCGGACGGCTCGGTCGTGGTCCTGCTCGCCACGGACGCCAGGATGGACTCCCGGCAGCTGGGTCGGCTGGCCCGGCGCGCGCAGAACGGCCTGGCCCGGACCGGCGTGCCCACGGCGCACGGCTCCGGCGAGTTCGTGCTGGCCTGGAGCACGGCCGCCACGAGCGCCCCGGCCCGTCGGGACGGCCCCTGGATGACGCCGTGGTTCGACGCCGTCGCCGAGGTCGTCGAGGACGCCGTCCTGGCCTCGCTGCGGCACGCCCGCACGACCACCGGCCGGGACGGGGTGCTGGCACACCGCTGCCCGCACGTCTGACCCGGCCCGGCGCCTCAGGCGGGACGGCCGGACACCTCCGGGAGCCGCCAGGACACCGCCGCCCCGACGAGGCCCAGCAGGGCGAGGAAGACGAGCGCCGGCACCTCCCCCAGCGTGGCCAGCCCGGCGCTGACGGCACCGGTCGCCAGGAGGATGACCCCCATCGCCGTGTTGGACGTCGCGACGTAGCGGGTGCGCAGGTCCCCCTCGGCCATGTCGATGACGTAGGTCTTGCGGGCCACGCGCACGCCGACGTGGACGAGACTGATCACGAGGTATCCACCGACGAGGGTCGGCAGGACGAGACCTTCCGCCCCTGCCAGCACGACCCCCACCACGACCAGGACCGCCACCGAGGCCACCGCGGCCCCGAGCACCATCACGAGCCGGCTCGAGCGGTCGGCCAGCCGGCCGAAGACCCGCCCGCCGACGACGGAGGCGACCCCCTGGGCGATGACGAAAGCTCCCAGACCTGCCAGCCAGGAGCTTCCCTGGTCGGCCGCGAGCGTGACGAGGAAGGGCGGGGCCAGGGCGGAGACCAGCAGCAGCGCCCGGGCCGTCACGAAGTGGGCGAACTCCCGGTCGGTCCGCAGGAGCGACAGCGTCTCGCGCACCCACGAGCCGCCCTCGTCCCCGCCCCGGGAGGTCTCGCCCCTCCCCCCGGTCCGGCCCCGGTGACCCGCGCTGCCTCCGCCCGGTGTGCGGACCGGCCCCGAGGGACGCTCGGGGATCCCGGCATACACGGCCACCCCGACGAACCAGGTGAGCGCGGCACCGACGAGCAGCCCGGCCAGGACGGCGGCGTCCAGGTCCTGCCCCAGCCGCTGCAGCACGACGCCGAGGCCGACGGCGACGACCCCGGAGACGGCGGTGGCGATGCCCGTCACCTGGCCGCGCTGGCCCTTGGGAACGGCCCGCCCCTGCACGTCCTTGGAGGCCATCGAGCACAGGGCGCGGGACAGTGCGAAGACCGCCAGCGCGCCCACGATCAGCACACCCGCGAGCAGCCCCGTGGTCGACCACGCGGCGGCGGCCATGCCGAGCGTCGACAGGCCCTGACCGGTCGCCCCCACCATCCAGACCCGGGTGCGCCGCGGGGAGCGCAGCACCCACGGCGTCAGCGCGGCCTGGGGCAGCATGGAGCCGGACTCGCGGACCGGCACGAGCAGGCCGACCAGCGCCGCCGGTGCCCCGAGGACGGACAGCAGCCAGGGCAGGACGGTCTTGGCGTTGACCACCTGGTCCCCGGCGCTCTGCAGCGCGTTGGCGGCGATCAGGCGCAGCCCGCCGGCGGCGACCCGACGGGACCCGCCCAGCTCCGCCTCCGCCTCGGCGTCGGCGGTGACCAGCCGGTGGTACCACCTGACCGACGACGCCCCGGACCCCTCGCCCGGGACCTCCTCCGCCGGTGGCCCGGCCGACGCCTCCTGGCGGCGGTCGCTCATGAGGAGCCCCCCTCGCCGGCGTCCGCGGACCCCGCCCGCAGGGTGGCCAGCCGTTCACGGAGCTGCTCCGCCCGGTGGGCGTTGCCGTGCAGCTCGAGGTAGGCGGCCCCGTGCAGGGACAGGAGGGCGTCGTCCAGCCGCCGGACGGCGGCCGGCGGGTAGCGGTAGCCCATCGTCTCGTTCACCGCCGCGGTGTCGACCCCCGAGAGCTGGGCGCCGAGCTCGTCGAGGGAGGTGATCCCCAGCTCCAGCAGCAGCCCGGAGATCCACCCGTAGTGCTCGGTGCGGGACCAGCCTGCCCCGGGAAAGCGGCCGGCGAGGAAGGTGGCGAGGTCCTGCGCCCCGATCCGGGGGTCGTTCCCGTCCGGCTCCACCGCCACCGCCGGCATCGCCTGCAGGCGGTCCCGGATGGCCGAGAACTCGCGGTCGGCCAGCTCGAGCAGGCCCGCGGCGAGGGTGAAGCGCCGGTTGAGGTCGGAGGCGTGCTCCACCGGGACCGTGCCCTTGTAGCGGATGTCGTGCTCGAACTCGGCCCACGCGTGCTGGAGCACGGTCCTGACCTGCACGGACGCGGCGTAGGGGCGGAGCAGCTCGCGCGCCGGCGTGAGCGAGCGCGAGGCGTCGACGGCGACGAGCAGGTGCCGGCTGGCGTAGCCGAACGCCCCCTGGTCGGCGGTCTCCCGCCCCATGTCCCGGTCCTCCAGGACGGCCAGCGTCGAGGCCAGCAGCTCGGCGACGATCTCGACGTCGTCCCGCACGTAGGTGATCACGCGCAGACCGATCTGGTCGGTGATCTCGGCCAGCGGCCGGGGAAAGACCGGACGTCCGTCCCGGGTGCGCCCGGCCTTGGCGGCGAAGGACTGCACGCTCTTGGTCCGTCCGCTGACCGAGAGGTAGTTGACCCCGGCGTCGTCCAGCAGGTCGGTCACCAGCCGGACGAACCCCTCGGTGGCCACCTCCAGCTCCGGGAGGTGGGCGACGTAGGCGTCCACCGCGGCCCGCAGGTCCTGGGGGTCGGGTCCGCCGCTCATGGGCACCATCCTGCCCCACCGTCCGGGACGCGCCGGGGCCCGGGGAGCGTGTCGCTCCCCGGGCCCCGGGCTGGCTGGTGGCCGGTCGTCGCCGGCCCCGGTCACTCGCTGTCGGTGGAGATGCTGCCCACGCGCGAGGGGTCGACCGGGATGCCCGGGCCCATCGTCGTGGCCACGGTCGCCTTGGTGACGTAGCGACCCTTGGAGCTGGACGGCTTCAGCCGCAGGACCTCGTCGATCGCCGCGCCGTAGTTCTGCACCAGGGCGGCCTCGTCGAAGGAGACCT
>DATISK010000095.1:0-1631 GCA_035581545.1 Ornithinimicrobium sp.
CGGCAGCAGCAGGCTCGCCAGGAAGAGCGGGAAGATCAGGACGCCCGCTCCCACCGGCCCGAGCCGGCGAAGAGCTGGACCGCGGGCGGATGGCCGGCGGACCGCAGCTCGAACTCCCCGGTCGCGAGGTCCAGGGACAGATGCACCGCGGTGGCGAACCCCTCGCTCCAGTCCTGCCGCATCAGGAAGTCGTTGGCAGCCGGAAGGAACCCCGCCGACGGGAGCGAGCTGAGCAGGCCCCCGAACGCGCCGGACAGCAGCAGCGACTTGGTGCCCGCCTCCACGCCCTTGCCCGAGACGTCCACCACGGCGACCGAGAGCCGGCGGCCGTCGTCGCTGAGGTCGGCGACCATGAAGTCCCCGGCGAACGACGCGCCGCCCGCCGACCGGGCCGCGCTCTCGGCGTGCCACCCGTGCGGGAGCCGCGGCAGCACCCCCTGCCGGTTGATCCGCTCCCGCAGGTCGATGAGCATGGACTCCCCGCGCACGCCGGCGACCCCGAGGACGGCCCGGCGGTAGGACACCACCAGCGTCACCAGACCGATCGCGAAGGCCGTCACGACGCTGGACCAGCGCGCCACCGGAAAACCATGGCGGACCTGCGCCAGGGTCACGACCAGGACCGCGGTCAGCACCAGTCCGACCAGCCACGGCACCCGACTCGGCGGCAGCAGCAGGCTCGCCAGGAAGAGCGGGAAGATCAGCACGCCCGCTCCCACCGGCTCGAAGAGGTACACCGCGGCTGCCCCGACCAGGGTGAACAGCACCAGCAGCAGGACCACCCCGCGGTCGTCCTCCCTGAGCCAGCGCCGGAAGGAGCTCCCGGTCTGGTTCAGCGTGGCGGCGGCCCCGGACTGGGCCGAGCGGGTGGAAGGCACGGCACGGAGACTAGCGGCGTTCGACGACGGAGGTGGAACCTGCACCAAGTCGAGGTGGCCGACGGGCGCGAGACCTACGCGCGGGCGCGGGACCCAGGCGCGGGCGCGGGACCTAGGCGCGGGCGCGGGACCGGAACACAGGCTGGCACCGCGGGCACCAGAACGAGTTCCGTCCGCCGAGTGCCGCGGTGCGCACCCTGGTGCCGCACACGTGACAGGGCTGGTCGTGGCGCCGGTACACGTAGACCTCGCCACCGTGGTCGTCGCGCCGCGCTGGACGCCCCATCGCCTCGGGCGTGTGCTCGGGACACACCGTGTCGATCCGACCCAGCCGCACGCCCTCACGCATCAGGGAGACGAGGTCGGCCCAGATCGCGTCGAACTGGCCGCGCCGCAAGGTCCGCCCGGGGCGCAGCGGGTGGATCCGCTGCCTGAAGAGCACCTCGGCGCGATACACGTTGCCCACCCCGGCGAGGACCTCCTGGTCCATCAGCAGGTCACCGATCGACCGGTCGCTGGCCCGGATCCGGGCCCATGCCCGGGCCGGGTCGGCGTCCTCCCGCAGCGGGTCCGGCCCCAGCCGGCGTACGACGTCCGCGCGCTCCGCGGGCGTCACCAGCATGCATCGGGTCGCCCCACGAAGGTCGGCGTACGCCGCCTGGCCGTCGGCATCCGCGGTGACGAGCCGCAGCCGGACCTGTCCCACCGGGGCCGGCGGCTCCCCCGTGGCCACGTCGAAGCGACCGATCAGCC
>DATISK010000096.1:0-13755 GCA_035581545.1 Ornithinimicrobium sp.
CCCGCGGGTGGTGGAGGACCAGGTGGGCCGGCTGTCGTTCACCACCGACCTGGCCGCCGCCACCACCCACCTGCTCCACACGGGTGCCCCGTACGGCACCTACGACGTGACCAGTACCGGGGACCCGGCCTCCTGGGCCGACCTGGCCAGGGCGGTGTTCGAGCTGACCGGGCACGACCCGGACCGGGTGATCCCCGTGTCCACCGCGCCGTACACCGCCGGCGCGGCGGGCCCGGTCGCGCCGCGTCCTCCCCGGTCGGTGCTGGACCTGGACAGGATCCAGGAAACAGGGTTTCAGCCCACGGACCAGATGGCCGCGCTGACCGCATACCTGCAAGGAAGGACGAACCGATGAAGGGCATCATCCTGGCCGGCGGCACCGGCTCGAGGCTGCACCCGATCACCCTGGGGGTGTCCAAGCAGCTGGTGCCGGTCTACGACAAGCCGATGATCTACTACCCGCTGTCCACGCTGATGCTGGCCGGGATCCGGGACGTGCTGGTCATCACCACCCCGCACGAGGCCGACCAGTTCACCCGGCTCCTGGGCGACGGGGACCAGTTCGGCATCAACCTCACCTACGCCGTGCAGCCCTCCCCGGACGGGCTGGCGCAGGCGTTCCTCATCGGCGCCGACCACGTCGCCGGCGGGCCCAGCGCCCTGGTGCTGGGCGACAACATCTTCTACGGGCCCGGCCTGGGCACGAGGCTGCGCCGCTTCGAGCACCTGAGCGGGGCCGGGGTGTTCGCCTACCAGGTCGCCGACCCCACCGCCTACGGCGTGGTGGAGTTCGACCAGGACGGCGTGGCGGTCTCGCTGGAGGAGAAACCGGCCCGACCGAAGTCCCGGTACGCGGTGCCGGGCCTGTACTTCTACGACGAGCACGTCGTCGGGCTCGCCCGTCAGCTCACCCCCTCGGCGCGAGGTGAGCTGGAGATCACCGATCTCAACCGCGCCTACCTGGACGCCGGGCAGCTGCACGTGGAGGTCCTGCCCCGGGGCACCGCCTGGCTGGACACCGGCACCTTCGACTCCCTGTCCGACGCCGCCGACTACGTCCGCACCCTCGAAGCCCGCCAAGGCATGAAGGTCGGCTGCCCCGAAGAAGTCGCCTGGCGCCAGGGCTGGCTCACCGACGAGGAGCTCCTCCACCGCGCCGAACCCCTGCGCAGGTCCGGCTACGGCGAATACCTCGAGGGACTGCTCGCGGACGGAGGCTGAGCCTTCCTCGCCTCCCGCACCACCGCCTCGACCTCTGGTCGGGCCCCCGCGAACTGCGGCCCGGTCAGCAGGACGCGCTTGACGAACGGGAACCCGGCCTCGAGCAGGGTCCGCCAGCCGGCGAACGGCACGACGGCCGAGCGCGGCAGCCCCAGCTCGTCCTGCGGCCACCCGGTCTCCCGGCTCAGCCCGGCCGCGTCCACCGCGCGGGTCAGGCCGATCTCGTAGGTGGTGACGACGTCCTTCTTCGACCCCAGCTGGCGGACCCCGGCGAAGAAGTCCTGCAGCGCGGGGTGGGCCAGCGCCCCGCCCCGGAAGACGAGGAAGAAGCTGTGGAGGTGTTCGGCCGGATGCAGCGTCTGGGTGGGCCCCCAGACGTCCGCCGAGGACCGGACGACCCGTCGCAGCAGCTCGTCGAGCGGCCGGAGCGGTCCCACCAGCGAGTCGTTGGTCAGCACGACCAGCTCCTTGGCCGCCAGCTCCGGCCACCTCCGCAGCGCGGCCGCCCAGGACCCGAAGTCGTAACCGGTGTTGGGTCGGCGCACCACGACCACACCGGGCGGCACCGCCGTCGGACGCAACCGGTGCCAGGGGTCGCGGGCGGCGACGAGGACCACCCCGAGGCCCGCCGCGGCGTACGCGGCTGCCGCCCGCAGGGCGTCCTCCCTGACCGTCCGTCCTGCCGACCACTCCGCGAGCACGACGACCCGCTCCCGGGCGAGCACCTGGTCGACGGTCCCGGCGACGACCCGTTCGCGGCCCGGGAGGAGCTGGTTGGCCGTGCCCGTGGCGCGCCACCGCACGTCCCTCATCCAGGAGCGCGACCCGCGCTCCCACTCCTGCACCCGGTCGGTGACGGTGGGAGCGCCCGGCGCCTGCGGATGCTCGTGGGTGCCCCGAAGCGTCCAGGCCGTGGCCTCGGCCCACTTGGTCAGCTCGCCGGGGTGCGCCGCCCAGAGCCGACCCAGACCCAGTGCCTGGCGCAGCTGGGAGCGGCGGAGCCGCATACCCCGTAGGTCGTGGTCATGACCAAGGTCGATCCGGAACCGGTCCCGGACCACCCGGGGGTGCACCTGCCGTCCGTTGACGATGTTGGAGACGTTGTCGTCGTGGACCACCTGGGCCCACATGACGGGGGCGTCGACCTGGCGCAGCGGCGCGTGGCTGCGGGCACGCGCGTGCTTGGCCACGTAGACGGTCTCCGGACCGTGCCCCTCGCGCCTCCGCTCGACCAGCGACAGGAACGGGCTGGAGACGATGTCGGTCCGGTAGACCGCACCCGACCGGTCGATCTGGATCCCGCGCGGGAAGTTGACGAACATCCTGTCCTGCCCGTCGAACTGCGCCTGCACCCTGGCCATGAAGTCCACGGCCAGGGCGTCGTCGCTGTCGAGACGGGAGGTGATCAGGTATGGCGCGTCGCTGCGGGCGGCGACGTGGCGGGCGAAGGAGTCGCGCCGGAAGGGTTCGTGCGTCCACACCGGGGTGAACGCCCCCGCCGCGAGCTCCTCCATGCTTGTCCGGAACTCGTCGGAGCACCGGTCGTCCAGCATGACCAGCCAGGTGAAGTCGGCCCCCTGCTGGCTGGCGACCGACGGCAGGCACGCGTCGTAGAAGAATCCCAGGCGGTAGTGCAGCCAGTCCTCCTGCGGCGCCCGCCCGACCGGGTCGAGGACGGCGCTGAAGCGGGTCAGCAGGACATGGTCGAAGCGCCTGCCGTCGTCTCCCACCGGACCTCCCCGCCCGAGGTGTCTTCGCTGATGGCGGAACGATACAGCGGAGCGGCATCGACTACGGTGGGTGACGGGGTCTTCTCGAGGCAGGGAGCAGGCAGATGGGGTCGGGACGCCGGGTTCCCGTGGCGATCGCCCACGACTACCTGACCCAGCAGGGCGGTGCCGAGCGCGTCGTGCTCGCCCTCAGCGCGGAGTTCCCGGACGCCCCGATCTACACGACGATCTACCACCCTGAGGGCACCTACCCCGAGTTTCGCGAGCGGCGGGTGCTGACCACGCCGCTCGACCGGGTGCGGCTGCTGCGGGCGGACCACCGGCGGGGCCTGCCCGTCTTCGCCACCGCGGTGTCCGCGACGACGATCGACGCCGACGTCACCCTCGTGTCCAGCAGCGGCTGGGCGCACGGTTTCCGGACCACCGGGCGCAAGCTCGTCTACTGCCACAACCCGGCGAGGTGGCTCTACCAGGCCGACGAGTACCTCGGGGAGGACGCCGGTCCGCTCCTGCGCGCGTGCCTGCGGGGGCTGACCCCGGCCCTGACCCGGTGGGACCGCCGGGCGGCCGCGGGGGCCGACCGCTACCTGGCCAACTCGCGGGTGGTGCGTGAGCGGATCGCGACGACCTACGGGATCGACGCCGAGGTGCTTCCCCCGCCGCCGGGCCTGCGCACCGAGGGCGGGCAGCAGGCCCACCCCGAGCTGGCCGACCTGGCCGGGAGGCGCTACTGGCTCGTCGTGTCGAGACTGCTGCCCTACAAGAACGTGCGCCAGGTCGTCGAGGCCTTCCGCGACCGGCCGGAGCACCTCGTCGTCGTCGGTGCCGGACCGGAGCGGGAGGCGCTCGAGCGAGACCTTCCCGCGCGGGTGCGACTGGTGTCGGGGCTGACCGACGACGAGCTGCGCTGGACCTACGCCCACGCCGCCGGCCTCGTCGCCGCCAGCCTGGAGGACTTCGGGCTGACCCCGCTGGAGGCCAACGCCTGGGGCCTGCCCGTGGTCGCGCTGCGGGCGGGTGGCTACCTGGACACCGTGGTCGACGGTCGCAACGGGCTCTTCTTCGTCGAGAGCACGCCCGAGCAGATCAGCGAGGCGGTGGACCGTGCGACGTCCCGGGAGTGGTCGCCCCGGGTCCTGGCCGCGCACGTGGACGGCTTCAGCGAGGTGGCCTTCCGTCGTCGGATCCGGGAGATCGTCTCCGAGGTCGCCGGCACGACGCGCCCCTGACCAGGCCGTTCCACGAACCCGGCGTCCGCGACCGGCCGGCTCAGGGCCGATACCCCTCCAGCCAGCGCATCGCCCGCAGCACCCCCAGGTCGTCGAACCTGCGGCCCACCACCTGCACCCCGATCGTCCGCCCGTCGGCGGTCCGACCACCGTCCACCGTCCCCGCCGGCTGGCCGGTCATGTTCCACGGCACGGTGAAGTTGATGTGCCACATCCCGCGCCCGTCCTCGGGATAGGGCATGGGGAGGTCCGCCGGGTAGGCCGCGCACGGCGCCACCGGGCTGAGGACCAGGTCCGGGTCCCCCGCACGGGCCCACGCCGAGACCGTCCGGGCCTGCATCAGACCGAACGCGTGGTAGGCCTCCATCACGTCGGCGCCGTCGACCCCTTCACCGCGCCGCGCCCACGCCGCCACGTAGGGCAGCACCCGTTCCTGCCGCTCCGGGCTCAGCCGGGACAGCTCGGAGAAGGAGCGCACCTGCCAGAACCGGTCGACCCCGTCGAGCACCCCCTGGTCCAGCCACGGCCCGACCTCGACGACCTGCGCGCCCGCGTCGGCGAGCCGGTCCGCCGCGGCCCGGGTGGCGACGACGACCTCGGGGTCGGGCTCCGCGCCGTACCCCGCGTGCGTCCAGACCCCCACACGCAGACCCCGGGGGGACCACGGCCGCCCGTCCTCGCCCGTCCCGAGGTCGGTCCACGGCACGTCCTGCGCCGGCAGGCTCGTCCAGTCCACGGGGTCCGGCCCGGAGAGCACGTCCATGAGCACCGCGAGGTCCTCCACCCGCCGGGCCATCGGGCCGGCGACCCGACCGAGGTATGGCGCGTGCAGGGGGATCCGTCCCGCGCTCGGCTTGAGCGAGGCCAGGCCGAGCCACGTGGCCGGCAGGCGGATCGACCCGCCGATGTCGGTGCCGACGTGGAGCGGGCCGTAGCCGGCCGCCGCCGCCACCCCCGCCCCCGAGCTCGACCCGCCGGTCGTCCGGTCCGGGTCGAGCGGGGAGACCGTCCGCCCGTGCAGGCTGGAGTGGCCCGAGGAGAGCATCCCCCAGTCCGGCATGACCGTGGACCCGAGGACCACCAGCCCCGCCTCCTCGCAACGCCGGGCGACCGGCGAGTCGACGGTCGGGACGACCGGGTCGACGGCCGCGCAGCCGGCCGGCATCGGGACCCCCGCGCGGGCGACGTTCTCCTTGAGCGTGACCGGCACTCCGTCCCACCGGCTCCGCGGCCGACCCGCCGCCCACCGTTCCTGCGCCGCCCGCGCCCGGGCGAGCACCTGGCCGGGGTCGTCACGCACCCAGAACGCGTTGAGCTCCTCCTCGCGCCGGGCGACCAGCTCGAGCACGTCCGTGGCGACCTCGACCGGCCCCACCCGTCCTGCGGCATACGACCTCGCCATCTCCACGGCGCCCAGATGGGCCGGTCTCGTGCTCACCGCAGCTCGCGCCCCTTCGTCGGCAGCATCCCGTGCTCCATCCCCCAGCGCACCGCCTGCGAGCGGCGGGCGGTGCCGATCTTGGCGTAGGCGCTGCGGATGTAGGACTTCACGGTGTTGATCGACAGGTAGGCCCGCGCCGCGATGTCGTCGTTGGTCAGGCCCTGGGTGATGAGGCCCAGGATCTCCGCCTCCCGGGCGGACAGTCCGTGCTCCTGCCCGGGCCAGCGGCCGTGGTCGTCGTCGGGTGCCTCCCCGGCCGCGACCTCCTGGGCCGTGGCGTCCATGTCAGCAGAACGGGGGGTGACCTTCTCCCCGCCGGCGACCCGTTCGATCGCCCTCACCAGCTCCTCCGCGCTCGCGGACTTGGCCACGTATCCCCAGCACCCCCGCTCCAGCGCCTTGCGCACCAGGGCCGGCTGGGTGTTCCAGCTGTAGACGACGACCCTGCCCGTCATCGGGTTGGCCACGAGCGCGTCGATGTCGTCGGCGTCGGCCTGGGCCTGGGCGAAGGTGTCGTAGAGCGCGACGTCCACCGGGGTGCTCGGCTCGGTCCCGATGTCCAGCTCGACGACCCGGATCCGGTCGGCGTGCGGCCGGAGCATCGCGTCCACCCCGCGCACCACGACGTCGTAGTCGTTGACGATGGCCACGGTGACGGGGGAGCTCACCTCTCGGACCCTACACGCGCGGCACGGTGGCCAGCGGCGCGGCGCCGGGCGCCGTGACTAGGCTGGCAGCATGCCCACCGCCTCGCTCGCGCGACGCCTCGGGCTGCCGATCGCGGTGCTCGCCCTGGTGGTCCCGCTGCTGGTCGACGTGCCCGGCCTGGCGGAGCCGGGGGAGCGCATGCTCGGCATCTTCCTCATGGCGATCGTCCTGTTCGTCACCGAGGCGATCCCGCTGGTGGCCACGGCCGTCGTCATCATCATGCTCGAGGTGCTCATGCTCAGCGAGCAGGCCCTCGTGCCGCTGGCCGAGCCCGCGACCTCGTCCCGGGAGGTATGGGCCAGCCTGGCCGACCCGGTGATCATCCTCTTCCTCGGCGGGTTCCTCATCGCCGACGGCGCCGCCAAGTACGCCCTCGACCGCAACCTCGCGGCCCTCATCCTCACCCCCTTCAGGAGCAGCGCCCGCGCGGCCCTGCTGGCGCTGATGCTGATGACCGCCGTGCTGTCGATGTTCATGTCCAACACCGCGACCACGGCGACGATGTTCGCCGTGCTGCTGCCGGTGCTGTCCGGCCTGCCGACCCTGGGAGCCCGGACCGGCTTCGCGCTGGCGGTGCCGCTCGCCGCCAACGTCGGCGGCATCGGCACCCCGGTCGGGTCACCGCCCAACGCCCTCGCGCTCGCCGCCCTCATCCAGCGGGACGAGCGGGTCTCCTTCCTGGGGTGGATGGTCGCCGCCGTGCCCCTGGCGGTCCTGCTGCTCCTCGTCGGGTGGGTGTTCCTGTCCTGGAGGTTCGTCCCCGGCCGCGCCGCCCTCGACCTGGACCTGCAGGTGAAGTTCACCAGGACCCCGCCGGCCCTCGTCTTCTACGCCACCGCCGCCCTCACCGTGCTGCTCTGGCTGAGCGAGCCGGTGCACGGCATCCCCTCCACGACGGTCGGCTTCCTGCCCGTCGTGGTGCTCCTGGCCACCCAGGTGATGACCGGGGACGACCTGCGTGCGCTGCAGTGGCCGGTGCTCTGGCTGGTCGCCGGCGGCATCGCCCTGGGCAACGGCGTGGGCGCCAGCGGGCTGGACGGGTGGCTCGTCGGTCTCGTCGACTGGAGCGTGCTGCCCGCGACCGTGCTCATCCTCACCCTCGCCGGTCTGGCCTGGGGGCTGTCCAACGTCATCTCCAACTCGGCCACCGCCAACCTGCTCATCCCCATCGCGCTGCCGCTGGCGATGAGCGTCGGCCAGGACGTGGTCGTCGTCGGTCTCGTCGTGGCGATCGCCTGCAGCCTGGCGATGATGCTGCCGATCTCCACGCCGCCCAACGCGATCGCCTACGCCACCGGCACGGTGAGCACCGGGCAGATGGCCGTCGCCGGCCTGGTCGTCGGCGTCCTCGGGGTGCTGCTGGTCGCGTTCGTCATGCCGCTGTGGTGGCGGCTGCTCGGGATCGGGTGACCCGGTGGACCCCCGTACCCCCCGCACCGTCGTCGTCGGCACCGGACCCGTCGCCGACGCGGCCTCCGCCGAGCTGGCCGACGCCGTCCGGGTCGCTGCCGCGGGGGCGCTGGCCGAGCCGGGGGTGCGCTCCGGCGGGCCGGTGGGCCTCGCCGTGGTCGTGGTCGGCACCGAGGACGCCGACGCGCTCGTGGCGCGGGTGCTGGGGGCGGTCGGCCACCCGCGACCGAGGGTGCTGGTCGTCACCGAGCGCCTGGAGCTGCCCGACCTGGCCCGCACCCTGGACGCCGGGCACCTCGGGGGCGTCGTCATCGCCCCGTGGACCCCGGGCAACCTGCGCCGGTATGCCGACGCGCAGCTCGTGCGGTGGGCGCGCCGTCGGGGCGGAGGGGTCGGGGAGCGGCCCGAGGGGCTCCCCGGCGCCCCCTCGGGCGGGTCCGCACCGGAGGGCCGGGGCCCGGCGAGCGGGCTGCTGCGGCACCTGCAGCAGGACCCGGACGCCGCGGCCGCCGAGCTGCTCGGGTCGGTGGAGTCGGTGCTCGGGCCACGACCACGGCTCCAGCTGCCGCCCCACGTCCGGCTGACGATCCAGGACGACGAGGTCGGCCAGCTGTTCCTCGTCCTGCACGGGCGGGTGGCGCTGAGCGTCGGCACCCGGGCGGGGGCCCTGACCCTGCACCACGCGTCCACCGGGCCGCTGATCGGGTTGTTCGCGCTCACCGGGCCGCAGCCGGCGGAGGTGACCGCCCGGACGACGACGGACAGCGTGGTCGTCCCGCTGACCGTCGAGCAGCTCGACCGCGCGCTCGCCGGGGAGCCGCGGGTGGGGGCGGCGCTGACGGCGCTGACCGTCCGGGCGCTGTCGTCCCGGCTGCGGCGGGCCGAGCGCCTGCACGTGGAGAAGGCCGAGCTGGCGACCGAGCTGCAGCACGCCCTGCGTGAGCTCGAGGTGGCCCGGGCGGGGCTGGTCGAGCAGGCGCGGATGGCCGCGCTGGGCGAGACGACGGCGGGGGTGGCGCACGAGCTGAGCAACCCGATCGCGGCGGTGACCCGGGGCGTGGAGCACCTCTCTCACGACCTGCGGGTGCTGCTGGGGGCGGAGGAGGACCAGGTGGTGCGGGACGTGCTCGAGGCGGCCGAGTCCAGGGAGCCGGTGTCGGCCGGCGACGAGCGGTCGCAGCGTCGTGGGCTGGCCACGGCGACGGGGGCCTCCCCCGCGCAGGTGCGGCGGCTCGTGGCGGCGGGGGTCACCGATCCGGTGCGGGCCAGACGGGTGCTCTCGGGACCGGCCGACGAGCTGGCCCGGGTCGAGGCCGCGGCCGGCGTCGGCTCGACGCTGCGCTCCCTGCGCACGGCGGCCGACCACGTCGGCCGGCTGGTCGAGGACCTGCGCGCCCACGCCCGGCCCGAGGACCCCGACGCCCCGCTGGAGCCCACCGACCTGGCCGCGACGGTCGAGGAGGCGGTCCGCCTGGTGGAGCACCGGACGGACGGGCTGACCGTCGAGGTCCGGTGCGACGACGACCTGCCGCCGGTCGGTGCCCGTCCCGGTCGTCTGGCGCAGGTGTGGGCCAACCTGCTGACCAACGCCGCCGACGCGCTCGAGGGGTCCGGGCGGGTGTCCGTCCGGGCCACCCGTCCCGGGGACGGGCGGGTGCGGGTCGAGGTCGAGGACGACGGCCCGGGGGTGCCGCCGTCCCTGCAGGACCGGATCTTCGAGCCCCGGTTCACGACCAGGCACGGCGTGGTCCGCTCGGGGCTCGGGCTGGGGCTGGGGATCGCGAGGAGCATCGTGGTCCAGCACGGCGGGACGATCGGCCTGCGGTCGGTGCCGGGCCGGACCGTCTTCACGGTCGAGCTGCCCGCCTGGGAGCCCGGCCCCACCCCTGAGGAGAAGGAGCGGCGATGAAGCTCGTGGTGCTCGTCCTGGAGGACGAACCGGACGTCCGCGAGGCGCTCGAGCGGGACCTCGAGCCGCTGGCCGCCCACGTCCGGGTGGAGCCGGCGCAGGACGTGGCCGACGCCCGGCAGGTGATCGGCGAGGTGGCCGCCGACGGTGACCTGCTCGCGGTGGTGCTCGCCGACCACCGGCTCCCGGGGACCACGGGGGTGGACTTCCTCGTCGAGCTGGCGCACGACGAGCGGACGGCGCACGTGGCGACCGTGCTCGTCACCGGGCAGGCCGGCCACGCGGACACGGTCCGCGCGGTCAACGAGGCGGGGCTGGACCACTACGTCACCACGCCGTGGGACGCCGAGGAGCTGCGACGGGTGGTCAGGGAGCAGCTGACGAACGTGGTGGAGCGCACCGGGGTGGACCCGTTGCCGCACCTGGCCGTGCTGGATCAGGTCAGGGCGATGGGGATGGTCCGCCGCAGGTCTGGGTGAGGCCGGCGCGCCTCAGGGCCTGGACCTGCGCGCACCCGGGAAGCTGCCCAGCCGGCCGGAGCGACGCTCCTGGCTGCGGCGGGCGCTGCGCGGAGCGTCCGGGTTGTCGACCGGGTCGGGCCGGTAGCTGTCCTTGTAGTAGGTGTAGGAGTCCGCGCCCTTGGTGGGGAGCCGGTTGAGGACCATGCCCAGGACGTCGGCGCCGACGGTGTCGAGCAGTTCCAGGGTGCGGCGCAGCTGCTCCTTGCGGACCACTCCGGCACCCACCACGACGACCACCGCGCCCACCTGCTTGGCGAGTACGGCGGCGTCGGTGACGGGCAGCACGGGAGGCGCGTCGTAGATCACGTAGTCGAACTGCTGGGCCAGGTCGGCGACGACCTGCCGCATGGCCGGCGACCCGAGCAGCTCGCTCGGGTTGGGCGGGATCGGGCCCGACCCCAGGACCGTGACGTCGCCGTCCCCGAAGGGCTGGAGCACGTCCTCGTAGCCGGCCTCGCCGATGAGGAGGTTGGTCAGCCCGGCGTCGCTGATCAGTCCGAGGTACTGCGCCATCCTGGGGCGGCGCAGGTCCGCCTCCACCACGCAGACCCGAGCACCGCCCTCGGCGATGGCCAGGGCCAGGTTGGCCGTCGTCGTGGACTTGCCCTCCCCCGGCACCGAGGAGGTCAGCACCAGGGAGGAGGCGTGGTGGGCCGCGTCGACGAACTGCAGGTTGGTCCGCAGGGTGCGGAACGCCTCCGCCCGGGGCGAGAGCGGGTCACCGTGCACGATGAGTGGGGTCGTCCGGGTCTCCTTGTGGAACTGCAGGCCGCCGATGATGACCCGGTCGGTGACGTCCTTGACGTCGGTGTCGCTGCGGATCACCGTGTCCGTGAGCTGCCGCAGGAGGGCCAGCCCCAGCCCGATGACCAGTCCCAGCACCAGTCCGACGGCGGTGTTGAGGACCAGGTCCGGGCTGTCGGGACGCTCCGGCGGGACCGCGGAGCGCAGGATCGTCACGCGCACGGGGGAGCTGGAGACCGAGCTGTTCTCCAGCGTCGGCACGACGTCGCGGAACTGCTCGCTGACCGCGTTGGCGACCTCCGCCGCCCGCGCGGGGTCCTCGTCCTCGACCTCCAGCTCGATGAGCACCGTGTCGAGGGGGACCGAGACCGCCAGCGACCTGGAGAGCTCGTCCGGACCCACGACGAGGTCGAGGTCGTCGATGACCGGTTGCAGCACGAGGGGGGTGCTGATCGCCTCGGCGTAGGACTTCACCCGCTGCTGGGTGAAGTTGCTGCCCTGGAGGAGCTGGTCGCTGCTCTGTCCCTGCGTGCTGACGAACATCTGCGTCCGGGCCACGAACTGCTGCGGGAGCAGCGCGCTGACCCCGGCCGCCAGGAGACCACCGACCAGCGTGCACAGGACGATCAGCCACACGTTCTTGCGCAGGACGCGCAGGTAGTCGGTCAGGTCCACGGGTCGGTGCTCCTAGGGGCTCGGGGCAGGAGTCAGTGTGGCACGGGGGGCCGTCGGTGCGACCCCGGGCGCGGGAACGGCCGCGACCTGGGCCTGCGCCAGCGACTCCGGCAGGCTCCGGTCCCCCCGGAGGGTCTGGGAGACGAGGACGACGGTGAGGAACAGGGTGAGCACGTAGGGGGACAGCAGGCTGACCTCCCAGATCGGCTCGGTGAGGAAGCCCAGGGCGGGCGCGGTCGCGAAGACGACCGGCACCGGTCCACCGCTGCGCCAGCAGGCCCGCAGGATGCCCCCCAGGGCCAGGAGGAAGAGCAGCACCCCGACGACCCCGGCCTGCCCCAGGACGTAGGCGCCCTGGCCGTGCTCGTGCGCGAGGTACCAGTTCGCCATGCTCGAGTAGTAGGCGTCGTAGAGGGCCTCCCGTCCCGGACCGAGCAGGGGCTGGTCCAGCCACGCCTCGCGCACGACCCGGAAGATGAGTCCCCGCCCGGTGAGCGCCATGTCCGGCAGGCTGAAGACCAGCACCCCGGAGACGACGAAGGTGAGCAGCGGCAGCGCGCCCACCACCTTGGCGGCGTCCCCGTGGCGCGACCGGGTGGCGCGTCGCCGGACCACCGCATAGCTCCACAGCGCCAGCACGGTCACCGCGACCGCCGTCCTGCTCCCGGTCAGCAGGATCGCGGCGACCACCAGGGCGAGACTGGTCCGGCGCCACAGCGGCCGGTCGATGAAGGCGACCGCGGGCAGCAGGGCCGCGAGGAACATCCCCAGGACGTTCTCCTGGGGGAAGTAGCCGCGCAGCAGGCCACCGGCCGGCGTGCACTTGTCCGCCCGGCACGCCGCCCAGCCCCGGACCGGGTCGAGGACCGCGAAGAGGACGGCCGACAGGGCGGTCAGCCCCGCGACCGTCCCGACGCGCCCCACCGCGCGGGCGTCCAGCCGCACGACCCCGGCGGCCAGGAGGACGAGCAGGGTGAGCCCGCCGTAGACGAGCGTGCTCGGCTCGCTGCGGCCCCGCACCACCTCGGCGAGCAGCACGAAGAAGGCCAGCAGGCTCCAGCTGGTCACCTGGAACGTCCCCGCCCGCAGACTCCTGACGAGCAGGTGGGTGGCCACCGCCGCGGCGAGGACGCCCGCACCCAGCTGCACCAGCTGGGCGGCCCGCCCGTCCGAGACGAAGTGCACGGTGCCGGTCGCGTCGCGCACGGTCGTGGCCCGGTCGACCACCGTCTTGACCAGCTGGACGAGGGGGAAGGTCGCGGCCAGGACGACGACGAGGACGGCCGCCATCGGCACGCCGAGAAGGGTGGGCCCTGCCGGCGCGGACGCTCGGCCCTGATCCATCCGGGCCTCCTTCTGCCGTGCGCCCCGTGACGTCCCGGTCAGGGTAGCCGCAGGTGGGGGGCCCGTCCCGTTTGCCCGCCCCCAGGGGCCGAACTACTGTGGCTGCAGCGCCCCGCCGGGGAGCGTCCGGGGAGAGAGATCGAGGTGCGTGGTGGCCGTTCCGGCCCGGACGGTGGCCGCCGTCATCCCGGCACGCGACGCCCAGGACACGATCGCGCGGGCGCTGCGGTCCGTCCAGGCCCAGACCCGGCCGGTCGAGGAGATCCTCGTCGTCGACGACCACTCGGGCGACCGGACCCGCCAGGTCGTGGCCGAGATCGCCGCCCGGGACGGCCGGGTCCGCCTGATCCAGGCCCGCGCCCGCGGAGCCGGTCACGCCCGCAACCTCGGCGTCCAGGCTGCGCGCAGCGAGCTCGTGGCCTTCCTCGACGCGGACGACGTCTGGTACCCGGACAAGATCGAGACCCAGCTGCCCTACCTCACCGACGACGTGGTCGTCGTGGGCGGGCTGCTGCACTACCTCGGCGAGGACGGCACGGTCCTGGGCACCTACCTGCCCTTCGACGACTGGGACGCGGCGACGGAGTCCCTGCGCCGGGCGGAGACGATGCCGGTCTCCCTGGCCAGCGGCCTGCTGCGGCGGCAGGACGTCCTGGCCGTCGGCGGGTTCGACGAGACGTTCATGCGGACGCAGGACCTCGAGCTGGCCCACCGCCTGGTCGCGTCCGGCCGTCGGGTGGTCTGGCCGCCCGGGCGCGTCCTGGGCGGATACGTCCTGCACGGCGGCGGGGTGAGCGCCACCACCTACCGGGAGCAGTTCCTC
>DATISK010000097.1:0-4196 GCA_035581545.1 Ornithinimicrobium sp.
CGCGGACGCGCCGGCGGGCGTGACCACCGCCGCCGACGACGAGGTCGTCGCCGAGCTCGAGGACAGCCAGGCCGAGACCGAGCAGCACGACCTGTTCCCCTACCAGGCGGTGGTGCTGACCTCCTTCGGCGGTCCGGAGGCCCCCGAGGAGGTCATGCCCTTCCTGCGCCGGGTCACCGGGGGACGGGGCATCCCGGACGAGCGCCTGGCCGAGGTCGCCGAGCACTACCTGCACTTCGGGGGCAGGAGCCCGATCAACGACCAGAACCGCGCGCTGCTCGCCGCCCTCTCCGAGGAGCTGCAGCGGCGCGGACTGACGCTGCCGGTGCTCTTCGGCAACCGCAACTCCGAGCCGTTCCTCACCGACACCCTGCGCGAGGCGCACGAGGAGGGGATGACGCGGCTGCTGTCGGTCACGACGAGCGCCTACTCCTGCTACTCCTCGTGCCGGCAGTACCGCGAGGACATCGCCGCGGCGGTCGACGAGCTGGCGGCGGAGGGGCGCACGGTGGACGTGGACAAGATCCGGCAGTACTGGAACCACCCCGGCTTCTCCCGTGCCAACGCGCGCATCGTCACCGAGGGCGCGCGTCAGCTGATGGACCGCACCGGGGACGCGCCGCACCTGGTCTTCGTCACCCACTCGCTGCCGGTGGCGATGGACGAGACCTCCGGCCCCGGGGACGAGGAGGGGCACCTCTACTCCCGTCAGCACCTCGAGCTGGCCGCCGGGATCGCGCAGGAGGCCTCGGCCACCCTCGGCACCGAGCTGGCGCACGACCTGACCTACTGCTCCCGGTCCGGTCCGCCCTCCCAGCCGTGGCTGGAGCCGGACGTCAACGACCACCTGCGCGAGCTGGCCGCCCGGGGCGTGCGGCACGTCGTGCTGGCCCCGATCGGGTTCGTCTCCGACCACATGGAGGTGGTCTTCGACCTGGACACCGAGGCGGTCGGGACGGCCGAGGAGCTGGGCCTGGACCTGCTGCGGGTGCCGACGGTGGGCACCGACGCCGAGTTCGTCTCCGGGCTGGTCGACCTGGCGCTGGAGCGGGCCGCCGAGGCGCGGGGCGGGCAGCCGGTCCGGCCGACCTGGCCTGGGGAGCGGCCCCGCCCCTCGACCTGCCTGCCCGGGTGCTGCCCCAACCTGCGGGTCGACCGGCGCGCCGCCTGCGGGATGGACTGAGGTGCCCGGGCAGTCCGGCCCGCCCGATCCGCTCACGGTTCCCGACGACCTGCGGGCGGACCTGGAGGACCTGGCCGTGCGGGTCGCGGTCGAGGCCGGCCGTCTGGTCCGCGACGAGCGGCCGGGCGCGGTCGACGTGCACCGCACGAAGTCGACCGATCTCGACGTGGTCACCCTCATGGACACCCGCAGCGAGACCCTCGTCCGGGAGCGGCTGGCGGCGGCCCGCCCCGACGACGGTGTGCTCGGCGAGGAGGAGGGTGTCACCGGGGGCAGCTCCGGACTGACCTGGGTGGTCGACCCGATCGACGGGACGGTGAACTACCTCTACGACCTCCCGGCGTATGCCGTCTCCCTCGCCGTGGTCGTGGGAGACCCCACCCGGCCGGGGGCCTGGCGTCCGGTCGCCGGGGCGGTGGTGGCGCCCCGGACGGGGGAGGTCTTCTCCGCCCGGGCCGGTGGCGGTTCCTGGGTGCGCCCGATGGACGCCGCCGGGGAGCCCGCCCGCCTGCGGGTCAGCGACGTGGAGGACCTGGCCGGGGTGCTGCTGGCGACCGGGTTCGCCTACGACCGGCAGGCGCGGGTCGGCCAGGCCGCGGTCGTGGCCGACCTGCTGCCGCGGGTACGGGACGTGCGCCGGATGGGCGCCGCCGCGCTGGACCTGTGCCACGTCGCGGCCGGCCGGGTGGACGCCTACTACGAGCTCGGCACGCACGCGTGGGACGTCGCCGCGGGTGCCCTGATCGTCACCGAGGCGGGGGGCGTGGTCTCCGGCCTGGGGGCCCACGACCCGCCGTCGGAGACGATGGTCGTGGCCGGCGGGCGGGCCGCGCACGCCACCGTCCGGGCCGAGGTGGAGCGGCTCGTCGGTCGTCGCTGAGGGCTGCCGGACGAGGCGTGTTGGTGCGGGGGCCACCGATAGGGCACAATCCGCCCGACACGTACGTGACGGTCCGGCGCCGTCGTCGGGCACAAAACCGGCGGCCTGTGCGTTCTGCACCGCTGACGAACGCACCACGCCGGAGCCAAGGAGGACGAGGATGGCGACCGACTACGACGCCCCCCGCAAGAACGACGACGAGCTGAACGAGGACTCGCTCGAGGAGCTCAAGGCTCGCCGCAACGACAAGTCCTCGGGCAGCGTCGACGTCGACGAGACCGAGCAGGCCGAGGGCTTCGAGCTCCCGGGGGCGGACCTGTCCAACGAGGAGCTGTCGGTGCACGTGCTGCCCCGCCAGCAGGACGAGTTCACCTGCTCCAGGTGCTTCCTGGTGCACCACCGCAGCCAGCTGGCCAAGGAGGTCGGCGGGCTCCCGGTCTGCACCGAGTGCGCGGCCTGACCGCGGCGGGTCCCTCCCGGACCCGACCGGGCTCCTGCCCCGGTCCCGAGGACCTCGACGCCCCGGCCACCTCGGTGGCCGGGGCGTACCCTCGATGTCGATGAGCACACCTTCCCAGACGCAGGCCGTCCAGGTGCTCCTGCGCCGCCTGGACGACGACCTGCCCCTGCCCGCCGCCGCCCGGGCCGACGACGCCGGCGTCGACCTGCACGCCCGGCACGGGCTGACGCTCGCGCCGGGGGAGCGGGCCCTGGTCCCGACCGGCGTGGCGCTGGCCCTGCCGGCCGGCTACGCGGGCTTCGTCCACCCCCGGTCCGGCCTCGCGGCCCGGCACGGGCTCACCGTGCTCAACGCGCCCGGCACGGTCGACGCCGGCTTCCGCGGCGAGATCCTCGTCAACCTGCTGAACACCGACGCCCGCGCCCCGTTCACCGTGCAGCGGGGCGACCGGATCGCCCAGCTGGTGATCCAGCCGGTCGTGCGCCCGGACTTCGAGGTCGTCGCCGAGCTGCCCCCGTCCGAGCGCGGGGAGGGGGGCCACGGCCACACCGGCACGCAGGCCGCGCCCCCGCCCACGTCATACCCCGTCCCCGACACCGACCCGAAGGACTGAGCCGCCCGTGGCACTGTTTGGCAAGAAGCGCGAACGCCTCTCCGACGAGGATCTCCTCGCCGAGGACGAGGTCGTGGAGAGCTCGGTGCGCCCCGAGCCCACCGACGGCGAGCCGGGCGTGGACCGCGCGTGGGACCGGGCGGGCGACGGCCCCTACGACATCACCGAGTGGTCCCAGCTGGACGGGCGCCTCGACCTCGGGGCCCTGCGGCTGCCGGCCCAGGCGGGTATGCAGATGCGCCTGGACCTGGAGCAGGGCTCCGGCCGGGTGGTCGGAGCCACGCTGACCTTCGGCGCCTCCCAGGTGCAGCTGCAGGTGTTCGCCGCGCCGCGGACGAGCGGCCTGTGGGACGAGCTGCGGCCCGACATCGCCCGGGGGATCGTGGACGCGGGCGGGGCCGCCGAGACGGTGGACGGGGTGCTGGGCAAGGAGCTGCGCGCCCGGATGCCGGGCCGCGCGCCCGACGGCCGGGTGGCCTTCCAGCCCGCGCGCTTCATCGGGGTGGACGGACCCCGGTGGTTCCTGCGCGTCGTGGTCAACGGACCGGCCGCCGCCGACGACGCGCAGCTGCGCCCGATCCTCACCTTCGTGCGCAAGGTCGTCGTCCGCCGCGGCGACGAGCCGCGCCCGCCGCGCGAGGTCCTCGAGCTGACGGCCCCCGCGGGGCTGCTGGAGGCCGCCGCCAAGCAGGCTCAGGCGCGCAAGGAGGCTGCCCAGAAGGTGGCTGCCGCCAAGGCCGCCACCCAGACGCAGGTGCTGCGCACCGCCGACGCGACCCGGGTCACCGGGATCAGCGCACGGCCGGGGGGCGCGGTCGCCCCGGGTGCTCCGGCTCCGAGCACCGCCGCGCCGGCCGGCGCGGCACCCGGACCCTCCGCCCCGCCGGCCGCACCGGCGGGCACCCCTCCGACGTCGCCGAGCGGGCGCCACCGTGCCCCTGCCCCCACCGCGGACCCCGAGCACACCGACGCCCCCAAGGCCCCGAGCAACCCCGACTTCCGGTGAGCGCACCGGGGGTCGAGGCCACCGTCGAGCAGGTCATCCGCCAGCGGATCGGCG
>DATISK010000098.1:0-2002 GCA_035581545.1 Ornithinimicrobium sp.
TCAGCGGCTTGTAGGAGCCGCCGTCGGAGTGGACGAGCACGGACCCGTCGGCCTTGACCATGAGCAGGCGGGTCGCCAGCGGCAGGTGGGCCTCGAGGGCACCGTGGTAGTCGACGGAGCACCGGGCGATCACGACACGCACGCGGGTCACCATAACCCGCGCCCCGGCACCGGCCGACCCGTCCGAGGGGCCCGGACCCGGACCGGTCCCTCGGCCCGGCCGTCTGAGAGGATCTGCCCATGCGCGAGATCAGCACCGTCGGGGTCATCGGACTGGGCACCATGGGTGCCGGCATCGTCGAGGTCTTCGCCCGGGGAGGGATGCGGGTCGTCGGCGTGGAGACGACCCAGGAGTATGCCGAGCGGGGTCGGGCGATCCTGCAGGCCTCGACCGACCGGGCGGTGCAGAAGGGGAGGCTGGACGAGGCCGGGCAGGCGCAGATCCTCGACCGGGTGACGATCACCACCACGATGGACGACCTCGCCGGGGCCGACCTCGTGGTCGAGGCCGTCCCGGAGATCCTCGACCTCAAGCACCGGGTGTTCGGCCAGCTCGACGACATCGTCGGGGAGGACGCGGTGCTGGCCTCCAACACCTCCAGCCTGTCGATCACCTCGATCGCCGCCGGCACCCGCCACCCCGGGCGGGTCGTCGGGATGCACTTCTTCAACCCCGCACCCGTCCTGAAGCTGGTCGAGGTCATCACCACCCTGCGCACCGACGAGGAGGTGACCGCGGCGGTCGTGGAGCTGTCGGAGCGGATCGGCAAGAAGCCGGTCGTCGTCGGCGACAGGGCGGGCTTCGTGGCCAACTACCTGCTCTTCGGCTACTTCGTCTCGGCGCTGCGGATGCTGGAGCAGGGACACGTGAACCGCGAGGACCTCGACACCGCCATGCGCGTGGGCGCCGGGCTGCCGATGGGCCCCTGCACGCTCATGGACCTCGTGGGTCTGGACGTGTGCCACCACATCGGCGACGTCATCTACGCGCACAGCCGCAGCCCCGTGCACGCCCCCAGCGCCATGCTGGAGCGGATGGTCACCGCGGGCCTGCTGGGGCGCAAGAGCGGGCGCGGCTTCTACACCTACGCCCGGCCGGGCGGCGGCCAGGTCGTCGACGACGAGCAGACCCCGCCCGTCCCGCCGGCGTCGGGCCTGAGCACCGTCGGGGTCGTGGGCACCGGTGCGCTGGCCGACGAGCTCGTCTCCCGGCTCCAGGACGGGGGGTATGCCGTCACGCGCGTGGAGGACCCCGCGGACCCGGCGGACCTGGGGCGGCTGGCGCAGGTCGGTCTCGTGATCGAGGCACAGGCCCCGGCGCCGCCGCCCGCGGAGGAGGAGCTGGCGGACGGCGAGGCCTGGGTGGAGGCCACCGGGGAGGAGCTGTGGGAGGCCCTGGCGGAGGTCGTCGGCGCCGACACCGTGCTCACCACGGTCAACCCGGAGGCCGCCGTCGCCATCGGCGCCCTGTCCGGCCGGCCAGGGAAGGCGGCCGTGCTGCAGGTGCACGCCCCGACCGGGAACGG
This sequence comes from Ornithinimicrobium sp., assembly GCA_035581545.1. Taxonomy (GTDB): domain Bacteria; phylum Actinomycetota; class Actinomycetes; order Actinomycetales; family Dermatophilaceae; genus Ornithinicoccus. The sequence continues at coordinate 1,527 of DATISK010000098.1, forward strand.
TCAGGTCGTGGAGATCGGCCGCTCCTCGGCGACCGACGACAGCACCGTGGCGGTGCTGCGCGAGGTGGTCGGCCGGATCGGCGCCGAACCGGTCGTCTGCCGGGACCGTGCGGGCATGGTCGTCGACGCCCTGCTCGTGCCGCACCTCAACGACGCGGTCCGGATGCTCGACGAGGGCTACGCCGGCGTGGCGGACATCGACACCGCGCTGCAGCACGGGCTGGGCTATCCGGTGGGACCGTTCGCGATGATCGACCAGATCGGCGCCGACGAGGTGCTGGCCGTCTGCGAGGAGCTCTCGGCCGGCGGGTCCGGGTTGCCGGCCGAGGCCGTGCAGCCGTCGCCCCTGCTGCTGGAGCACGTGCTGCTGGACCGCCCCTTCACCGGCTGAGGCCGGTCGTGGCGCCGCGGTCCAACCGACCCCGCCGGCGGGGCCGCCCGGCACAGGGTCGGGCCGACGGTCCGCCGCCCGCGCC
>DATISK010000099.1:0-2059 GCA_035581545.1 Ornithinimicrobium sp.
GTGCGTGCGACAGGAGGGGCAGCGAGCCGGGTTCGCCCTCCACCTCCCGCACGAGCAGGTCGACCAGACCGGGCTCGAAGAGCAGCCCCGCCTGGCGGGCCGGGGCCTCGATGGCCTCGCGCAACCCCTCCGCGTCCATGGCCGCCAGCAGGTAGAACCCCCGCTCCACGAGCCGGCTGAACTCCGGGTGGGCGCTGAACTCCCCCAGCTTGTCGGCGCGCAGGGCGAGCACCACGGGTGCCCGGGCACCGTGCTCGGCGACGGCGCGCAGGAACTCGGTCCGATCGTGCTGGTCGTCGCAGAGCGTGACGGCCTCCTCGACCTGGTCCACGACCAGCACCGGGTCACCCCCGGTCGGCACCTGCGCCCAGGCCTCGAGAGGGCGGGCCCCAGGGGTGATGACGACGACGCTCCTGCCCGTCCGCTGCAGCGCCGCGGCGATCCCCGCCCGCACCAGCGAGGACTTGCCCGAACCGCTGGGGCCGACGACGGCCAGCGCTCCTGCGGCCGCGAGCCGGTCCAGACCCTCCTCGACCTGCCGGGCGCGCCCGAAGAAACCCTCGGCGTCCTCCACGGCGTAGGGCACCAGACCCTGGTAGGGACACGTCGACGTCGTGACGGGAGTCTCGGGGGCGGTGAGCGACTCGTCCTGGCGCAGGATCGCCTGCTCCGTCGCCACCAGCTCCGGGCCGGGGTCCACCCCCAGCTCGTCCACGAGGACCCGCCGCGCCCGGCGCAGCGCCTCCAACGCCTCCCCCTGGCGACCAGCCTGGTAGAGGGACAGCGCCCACTGGGTCCACCGGTGCTCCCGCAACGGTGCCTGCGAGACCCTGGCCCGGGCCTCGGCCAGCGCCTCATCGACGCGACCGGTCCCCAGCAGCGCGTCCAGCCTCAGCTCCTCGGCGGACAGCCGGACCTCGGTGAGGCGCTGGGCCTCCACGCGCGCCGGCTCCCAGCTCTCGAGCTCGGGCCAGGGCTCGCCCGCCCACAGGTGCAACGCCTCGTCCACGGTGTAGACGGCCCGGTCCGGCTCCCCGAGCGCCAGCAGCTCGCGCGCCCGCCCCACGAGCCGTTCGAACCGGGCCGCGTCCACCGCCTCGGACGGCACCTGGAGCCGGTAGCCCCGCCCCTGGGTCCCGATCGCCTCCCGCCCCAGCACCCGGCGCAGACGGACCACGCACCCCTGGACCACCTTGGACCAGGACCGCGGCGGATCGTCCTCCCAGAGGGCGTCGGCGAGGACCTCGGAGGTGACCACCTCACCCAGCCGGACCACCAGCGCCCCGAGCACGACCCGGTCGCGGGGACCGAGCTCCCCGGCCCCGTCCCCCAGTCCCACGCCACCCAGCACCCGGATGTCCATGTCAACGCTGGTCCCGAAGTCCTTGACGTTGCGTCACCGGGGCTGGTACCGAGCTGATACCGGTGCGGAGCCGCGCCGATACCGCTCCCCCGCACGGTGGATCCGTCGGGGCCGCCCGGGCCCCGTCATCCACCGGAAGGACCGGAACCATGGGCACGACACGACGCCACACCATCCTCATCGCGACGGCTCTGCTCGCCGGCACCCTCACCCTCGGAGCCTGCGGGGAGGACCCGGGAGACCCACCACCCGCCCAGGAGCCGGCCGCCGTCGAGCAGGCTCCCGTCGTCGAGCGGGCACCCGCGCCGCACCCCAGCCTCGTGCAGGAGGTGCCGCCGGCCGACCTGCTCAGGACCTGGCCCGCCGAGGCTCCCCGGGAGGCCGGCGGAACGGCCCCCCGGCGGGTCGTCACGGAGCCGACCGACCGCCTCGCGCGCTACGTCCAGTGACGCGGCCCCCACCGCATACGCACCTCGATCGAACACCTGAGAAGGAGAGGCACCATGTACCAGCACGTCGACCTCATGGTCGCCAGCAGCATGGCCCGGGAGCGGGAGCGGCAGACGCAGGCCGACCTGCGTCACCGCGACTCCGCCCGCGGTCGCGCCCCCGCCCCCAGGGTGGTCGGGCGGGCCACCCAGGCGTGGTGGCGCGAGCTCCTCGTCCGGGCGCACCTCGTGCACGCCTCCCTGCCCT
>DATISK010000100.1:0-1860 GCA_035581545.1 Ornithinimicrobium sp.
GAGCCTCCGGCCGGCATCGGGCTCTGCGCCGTTGCCTCGGGCGACCGTGCGGTAGAGCGCCAGCCAGTCGTCCATCGCCGGAGGCTGTGGATGCCAGGTCATCGCGGCGTAGTCCGCATCCCGGAGCGCCAGCAGACCGCCGGGGCGGGTCACCCGGGCCATCTCCCGGATCGCGGCCACCGGGTCGGCCAGGTGCTGGAGGACCTGGTGGGCGTGCACGACGTCGAAGGAGTCGTCGGGCAGGTCGAGGCCGCTGAGGTCCTGGACCTCGTAGCGCAGGTTGTCGTGCCGGGCGGCCGCACCGTCGGCCCGGGCGGCGTCCACGGCCTCCGCCGCGTTGTCGATGCCCAGGACCGAGCCCGCGGGACCCACGAGGTCGGCCAGCTCCCGGGTGATGGTGCCCGGCCCGCAGCCCACGTCGAGCAGGGTGTCCCCCGGGGACAGGTGGGGCAGGAGGTAGGCGGCCGAGTTCTCGGCGGTCCTCCAGCGGTGGGAGCGCAGCACGCTCTCGTGGTGGCCCTGGGTGTACCTGGTCATGCACCCATGGTGGCGGGTGGAACCACGAGAACACCCGGAAACGCGCCTGGGCGACAGACCGGGTGTCCTCGGGCCCGGAGCCTCTGGTGTCCTTGGGTCACCCGCAGCTCAGGTGCGAGTCGATCATCCCTCGCACCGCCATGGTACGACGGGCAGCCGCCTGCGACAGCCGAATCAGGAGGTCGGGCCGGTGTCCCCGGACGCCCCGGGCCGCCCACCGGGGGCGGACGGGTTGTAGCTGCGCATGAACGCCGGCTCGAAGCCGTTCTGCATGACACGAGCGCGGCCACCCGATCCCGGCTACTCCCCCCGCCGGACCAGCCGGACCCGTTCGCCCGCGTGCGGAGCCACGGCGCACCAGTCCAGCTCGTCGCGCAGCCGCGCCACGAGGGCCGCCGACGAGCGGGGCTCGCCGTGCACGACGTACGCCGTGGCCGGCGGACGCGGCATCCGGGCCAGCCAGCCCACGAGCTCGTCGGCGTCCGCGTGCACGGAGAAGGTGTCGACGTTGACGATCTCTGCCCGGACCGGGACGTAGCGTCCGTACATCTTGAGGGCACGCGCCCCGTCGAGGAGGCTGCGTCCGCGGGTGCCGATCGCCTGGTAGCCGGTGAGCACCACGCAGTTGCGCGGGTCGGGCAGCTGGTGCTGGAGGTGGTGGACCACCCGGCCACCCGTGGCCATGCCCGAGGCGGAGACCAGGATGCACGGGAAGGCGGGCATGTTCAGGCGTTCGGACTGCTGGGGGTCCCGCACCGGGTGCAGGTCGAGGTGCTCGAACGCCTCGGCCAGCTCCCGGGCCTCCTCCCGGAGCTGGGCGGACTCGCCGTCCAGGGCTCGTCGGTAGACCTCGAGGGCCCGCAGGGCCATGGGGCTGTCGACGAAGACCGGCATCCGCGGGATCTGCCCCGTGCGGGTCAGCCGGTGCAGATCCAGCAGGACGAGCTCGGTCCGGTCGACCGCGAAGGCCGGGATCAGCACGGTGCCGCCCCGGGCCGCCGTGCGGTTGATCGCGTCGGCGAGCGCACCCGAGTCAGCCTGGGGGTGGACACGGTCGCCGTACGTCGACTCGACCACGACCACCTCTGCGGCCGGCGGATCGGCCGGGGGCTTGAGCAGCGGGTGGTACGGACGGCCGAGGTCACCGCTGAAGAGCACCCGGCAGCCGTCGATCTCCACCAGCGCCGTGGCCGAGCCCAGGATGTGGCCCGCGGGCCGGAGCGTCAGCTCGCACCCGGGAGCCAGCGTCCGCGGGGTGTCGAAGTCGAGCTCGGAGAACAGCGGCAGCGTCCGCTCGACATCGTCGGCATCGTAGAGCGGAAG
>DATISK010000101.1:0-14397 GCA_035581545.1 Ornithinimicrobium sp.
CACGAACGTCGAGTTCCTGCGGGGGACGATCGAGGACCTGCCGCTGCCGGACGCGACCGTCGACGTCGTCATCTCCAACTGCGTGGTCAACCTCTCCCCCGACAAGCCCGCGGTCGCCCGGGAGGCCCACCGGGTGCTGCGCCCCGGCGGACGCCTGGCGGTCTCCGACATCGTCCTGCTGCGACCGGTGGCCGACGAGCTGGCACCGGTGGTGGCCCTGTGGACCGGCTGCATCTCCGGCGCGCTGCACGCCGACGAGTACGTCCAGATCCTCACGGCGGCCGGCTTCGCCGACGTCGGCGTCGAGATCACCCGGCGCTACTCCCGGGCCGAGCTCGTCGAGCTGGCCGACCAGGTCGACCCCTCTGAGCTGCCGGCAGGACTGTCGCAGGAGGAGCTGGTCGACGCCCTCGACGGCACCTTCGCCAGCGCGTTCGTGCGCGCCCGCCGCCCCTGAGGGCAGGGCCGAGGCGCCCGACGAGGGCGGCCCGGTGGCCACCCCCGAGGAGCGGCTGCGGCGCGGGCCGGCCTCAGCGGTCGGCCGACCAGTGCGCCACGTGCTGCAGCGGCGCCAGGGCGTCGGGCACCGGGCGGTAGTAGACCCAGGTCCCGCGCCGCTCGCTCTCGATGAGCCCCGCCTCGCGCAGCTTGCGCAGGTGGTGGGACACGGTGGGCTGGGAGACCCCGACGTCCCCGAGGTCGCAGACGCAGGTCTCCCCGTCGCCGTCGGCGATCCGGGAGTAGAGCCGCAGCCGGACCGGGTCGGCGAGCGCCTTGAGCAGGCCGGCCAGCTCCTCGGCCTCCCCCACGGCCAGCCCGTCGGCCGGGCAGCAGGTGGGCGAGCAGACCGGGCCGTCGGCGGGGCGCAGACCCTCTCCCGGACCCCCGTCCGCCTCGGGGTCGACGGCCCGCGCCGGCCTGGCGGGGTCGGGGGCGGCGAGGGTCGTCGGGCTCATCTGCATACTTTGACAAGGATCGAAGCCCTGGGCAAGACTGCGGGTGCACGTTCTTCGACAGTCGTCGATACAACCGCAGCGCCGTCGCGACCGCTAGGACCTCCATGACCTCCCCTCCCCTCGCCCCCGCCGAGCCCGCGGCCAGGCTGTCGACGACCGACCGCTACCTGCCCGTCTGGATCGGCGTGGCCATGGTGCTGGGCCTGCTCCTCGGCCGCCTCGTGCCGGGACTGGACGCGTGGCTGGGCGCGGTCGAGATCGACGGCATCTCGCTGCCGATCGCGCTCGGGCTGCTCGTCATGATGTACCCGGTGCTGGCCAAGGTCCGCTACGACCGGCTGGACACGGTCGTCGCCGACCGCCGCATGCTCCTGAGCTCGCTCGTGCTCAACTGGCTGCTCGGCCCGGCGGTGATGTTCACCCTGGCCTGGCTCTTCCTGCCCGACCTGCCGGAGTACCGCACCGGGCTGATCATCGTCGGCCTGGCCCGCTGCATCGCGATGGTCATCATCTGGAACGACCTGGCCTGCGGCGACCGCGAGGCCGCGGCCGTCCTCGTCGCGCTGAACTCGATCTTCCAGGTGGTCGCCTTCGCCGGTCTGGGCTGGTTCTACCTCTCCGTGCTGCCCGGCTGGCTCGGCCTGGAGCAGGCGGCGCTGGACGTCAGCCCCTGGCAGATCGCGACGTCGGTGCTGATCTTCCTGGGCATCCCGCTGCTGGCCGGCTACCTGTCCCGGGTCTGGGGCGAGCGCGCCCGCGGCCGGGAGTGGTACGAGGAGAGGTTCCTGCCGGTCGTGGGCCCCTGGGCGCTGCGCGGGCTGCTGTTCACGATCGTGCTGCTCTTCGCCCTGCAGGGCGACCGGATCACCTCCCAGCCGCTGGACGTGGCCCGGATGGCCGTCCCGCTCCTGCTCTACTTCGGGCTCATGTGGGGTATGGGGTTCGCCCTCGGGTGGGTCCTGCAGATGACCTACGAGCGCACCACGACGCTGGCCTTCACCGCGGCCGGCAACAACTTCGAGCTGGCGATCGCCGTCGCCATCGCCACCTTCGGCGTCACCTCCGGCCAGGCCCTGGCGGGGGTGGTCGGCCCGCTCATCGAGGTCCCGGTGCTCGTCGGCCTGGTCTACGTCTCCCTGGCCCTGCGCCGCCGCTTCCCCGTCCGCACCCCCGTCCGTCAGGAGATTCCGTGAGCACCCCCAGCGTCCTGTTCGTCTGCGTCCACAACGCCGGCCGCTCCCAGATGGCCGCCGGCTGGCTGCGGCACCTCGGCGGCGACCGGGTGCAGGTCCGCTCGGCCGGCTCGGCCCCCGGCGACGCCATCAACCCCGCCGCCGTCGAGGCGATGGCCGAGGAGGGGGTGGACATCTCCGGCGGCATCCCCACGATCCTGACCACCGGGGCGGTCGAGGCCTCCGACGTGGTCATCACCATGGGCTGCGGGGACACCTGCCCGATCTACCCGGGCAAGCGCTACGAGGACTGGGAGCTGGACGACCCGGCGGGCCAGGGGGTGGAGGCCGTCCGGCCCATCCGCGACGAGATCCGTCGCCGGGTCGTGGAGCTGCTGGAGTCGCTCGGCGTCGCCCCCGCACCCCACTAGGGTGTCGGGCGTGGACGAGCAGCGCACCCCCGACCCCCGTCGAGCCGTCTCGGAGACCTTCGACCCGCAGGCGTGGGAGGAGGTCCCCGGGTTCGAGCTGACGGACATCACCTACCACCGGGCCACGGGCGTCGGGTGCGTCCGCATCGCCTTCGACCGGCCCGAGGTGCGCAACGCCTTCCGGCCGCACACCGTCGACGAGCTCTACCGCGTGCTCGACCACGCCCGCCGCTCCCCCGACGTCGGGGTGGTCCTGCTCACCGGCAACGGCCCCTCGCCCAAGGACGGCGGCCGGGCCTTCTGCTCCGGGGGCGACCAGCGGATCCGGGGGCGTTCGGGCTACCAGTACTCCGCCGACCCCGGCGCGGACCCGACCGCGCAGGGGGTCGACGAGGCACGGGTCCGGGCCGAGGGCGGGCGGCTGCACATCCTCGAGGTCCAGCGACTGATCCGGACCATGCCCAAGGTCGTCGTCGCCGTGGTCAACGGCTGGGCGGCCGGCGGCGGGCACAGCCTGCACGTCGTCTGCGACCTGACGATCGCCTCCCGCGAGCACGCCCGGTTCAAGCAGACCGACGCCGACGTGGGCAGCTTCGACGCCGGCTACGGCTCCGCCTACCTGGCCAAGATGGTCGGCCAGAAGTTCGCCCGCGAGATCTTCTTCCTGGGGCGGGCCTACGACGCGGAGACGATGCAGCGGATGGGCGCGGTCAACATCGTGGCCGACCACGCCGACCTGGAGGCCGAGGCGCTGCAGGTCGCGCGGGAGGTCATGGGCAAGAGCCCGACCGCCCAGCGGATGCTCAAGTTCGCGCTCAACCTCACCGACGACGGGCTGATGGGCCAGCAGGTCTTCGCCGGGGAGGCGACCCGCCTGGCGTACATGACCGACGAGGCCGTCGAGGGACGGGACTCCTTCCTGCAGAAGCGCGACCCCGACTGGGCCGGCTTCCCCTGGTACTACTGACCAGTCTCCCCGGGGGGCGGCTCCGCCCGGGCGCCGGTCCCGGGCCGTCCGCGCCCCGGCGTGGGAGACTGGGGAGACCTGTCCGCAGACCGGGCCGGGGGAGGAGGCAACCGTGCGACGTACAGCCATGGTCGCGGTGACCGCGGTCGCGCTGGCCCTGTCCGGGTGCACCGGCGACGACGCCACCACCGCCCCGCCGACGCCGTCGGCGACCGGCGGGCCGGACGACGCCCCGGCCACCGGTGACGACCCCGCCGACGGGGGGACCGACGCGGCCCCCACGACGGCTCCGGCCGGGGGCGCCGCGGACGACGGGGCAGCCACCGCCGGGGGCGGCACGGACGTGGCCGACGCGACCGTCGACCCCGACGAGGTGGAGGGCGGGGCGGAGGGCCAGGCTGCCGCCGACGTGGCGCGGGAGTTCCTCACCGCGATGGTGGGTGCGGACGCCGCCGCGTGCGACCACATGGTCTCCTTCAGCGACGTGCAGCGGCCGATGGCCGACGTCGAGGAGGACTACGAGCTGTGCACCGAGCTGCTCCCCGTCGTGCTGGCCGAGGAGGTCGACCGGCAGGGCCTGGACGAGGAGGGCCCGTCCGTCCTGGAGGCCCTGGAGATCACCGGTGCCGACGTGGTCGGCGACACGGCGGTCGTGGACGGCGACAACTTCTCCCCCCTCTTCGCCGACTCGCTCGGCGAGGAGACGATCACGCTGACCCGGCTCGAGGACCGCTGGTACGTCGACCTGGACCGTTCCTTCCAGCCCCCGGACCCCCGCTGACGTGGTGCCCCGGCCGCCGACCGGTCCGACCACGCCGACCCACCCCGACGACCTGGTCGTCCCCGCCGGTGCAGGCTGGTCGGACGTGGGCCCCCGCCTGAGCACGATCCTCGACCCCACCGCCCCCCGGTCCGGGCCGGCGGTCGTCGTCGCCACCTCCGGGTCGTCGGGCCGGCCCAAGCGGGTGCGCCTGGCGGGGGCGGCCCTGCGCGCCTCCGGGGAGGCCACCGCCACCGTCCTGGGCGGTCACGGCCGGTGGGTGCTCGCGCTGCCCACCCACCACGTGGCCGGGCTCCAGGTGCTCGCCCGCTCCGTGCTCGCCGGGACCGTGCCCGTGACCCTGCAGGAGGGCGCACCCTTCACCGCCGGGACCTTCGCCCGCGCCGTCCAGGAGGCCGGCGGGGCCGACCGGGGGTGGGGTCGTGGCGGCCCGGACCCCCAGGAGCCCGGCGTGCCGCTCTACGCCTCGCTCGTGCCCACCCAGCTGCACCGTCTGCTGGCGGACCCCCTCGGCACGCTGGCCGCCTCCCGGCTGGACGCCGTCCTCCTCGGCGGTGCCGCCGCCGACCCCGGCCTCCTGGTCCGCGCGGAGGCGGCCGGCGTCCGGGTCGTCACCACCTACGGCATGAGCGAGACCGCCGGTGGCTGCGTCTACGACGGCGTCCCCCTGCCCGGTGTCCTGGTGCGCACCGACCCCGGGGACGGCCGCATCCGCATCGGCGGGCCCGTGCTGGCCGACGGATATCCCGAGGACACGGACCTGACCGCCTCCTCCTTCGTCGTCCGCGACGGTGAGCGGTGGTTCCTCACCGGCGACCGCGGGCGGCTGCGGGACGGTCGCCTCGAGGTCCTCGGGCGGGTCGACGACCTCGTCGTCACCGGGGGCCACAAGGTCGAGCCGCGGGACGTGGAGACGGCCCTGCGAGCGCTGCCGGACGTGCAGGACGCGGTCGTCGTGGGCGTCCCGGACCCCGAGTGGGGCCAGGTCGTGGCGGCCCTCCTCGTGCCGGCGGCCGGTGCCGGGCGGGTGGACGGCCCGGCACCGCCGACCCCGCCCGAGTTCGGGTCCGGACCCGACCTGGCCCGGGTGCGGGAGGCGCTGTCGGCCTCCCTCCCGCGGCACGCGCTGCCGCGTCGCGTGCAGCTGCGGGACGCCATACCCCTCCTTCCGTCCGGCAAGCCGGACCGCCTGCAGGTCGCCCGGCTGCTCGGGGCCCCCCGGTCGTGACGGGTCCGTCGTCCACGGATGGCAGAATGAGGGTTCGCAACGTCACGCAGGAGGTGAGCGGCCCGTGCTGAGGGTGATCATGGCGGTCGCGCTGATCGCGCTGACCATCTACTGCGTCGTCGACGCCGTGCAGACCGAGGACGAGAAGGTTCGCGGCCTGCCCAAGCCGTTGTGGCTGGTGATGATCCTGCTGTTCCCGGTCGTCGGCGGTGCCGCCTGGCTGGTCGCTGGCCGCCCGGTGAGCATCCTGGACACCATCCTGGGTCCGCGCGGGGGCGGCGGCCCGCCCCGCGGTCCGCTCGGGCCCGACGACGACCCGGACTTCCTGAAGGGACTGTAGGCCCTGCACCATGGCCACCCTCGCCCAGTGGATCGAGGGAGCGCGCCCCCGCACGCTCCCCGCCGCCGTCGCCCCCGTCATGGTCGGCACCGCCGCCGCCTCCGCCGCCGGAAGCCACGACCTGGGGCTGGGCCTGCTCGCCCTCGTCGTGGCTCTCGGCTTCCAGGTCGGGGTCAACTACGCCAACGACTACTCCGACGGCATCCGTGGCACCGACGCGGACCGGGTCGGGCCGCTGCGCCTCGTGGGCAGCGGCCTGGCCGAGCCCAGGGACGTCAGGACCGCCGCGTTCGCCTGCTTCTTCGCCGCCAGCCTCGCCGGCCTGGCGCTCGTGGCCCTGTCCAACACCCTGTGGCTGGCTCTCGTCGGCGCGGCCGCGCTGTGGGCGGCGTGGCACTACACGGGCGGACGAAAGCCCTACGGCTACCGCGGGCTGGGCGAGGTGATGGTCTTCGTCTTCTTCGGCCTGGTGGCGGTGCTGGGCACGACCTACACGCAGGCGCACACGCTCGACCTCGGGGCCGTCGGCGGAGCCGTCGGGTGCGGCCTGCTGCCCTCGGCGATCCTGGTGACCAACAACCTGCGCGACCTCGAGGGCGACCGGGCCTCCGGCAAGCGGACGCTGGCGGTGCGCCTGGGCCATGCCCGCACGCGCCGGCTCTACCTCTGGCTCGTCGTCGGCGCCTTCGTGGCCGTGCTCCTGGCCGCCGTCGCGCATCCCACCGCGCTCCTGGGCCTGCTGGCGGCGCCGCTGGCCGTCCGGCCGGTGCGCTCGGTGCTCGGCGACACCTACGGGCGCGAGCTGCTGCCCGCCCTCACCCAGACCGGCCTCCTGCAGCTGGGGTATGCCACCGCACTCACCGTGGGACTCGCCCTGGCGTAGCGGCTGCCACCACGGAGCGGTGGTGCCGGGTGGCGACGACCCCGGCCGTGCCGCTCGGCCCGGGCTCAGCCGTCGCCGGTCCGCCCGGGACGCTCGATCTCGGCGTCCTCCTCGTCCTCGAGGGTGCGACCCTCGTCGACCTTGTGCTCACGCCGCGCGAGCCGCTCCTCGACCTTCCGCTCGACCCCACGGGCCAGCCGCTCCCGGTCGGGGGCCAGCAGGAAGTAGGACGTCACCATCGAGAACAGGGCCGCGAAGACCAGCGCCCAGAGCTGGTCGAGCCCGACCAGGACGAAGAGGGCCAGGAACCCGACGAAGATCATCAGGCGCATGACGGTGTAGCGGAACGCGATCACGTGCTCACTCCGGAGTAGCTGTGCAGCCCGGTCATGAGCAGGTTCACGACCGTGTAGTTGAGGATGACGCAGGTGAAGCCGGCCAGGGCCACGAGCGTGGCCCGGCGGGTGCTCCACCCGGTCGTGGCCCGCGCGTGCAGGTAGGCGGCGTAGACGACCCAGATGACGAACGTCCACGTCTCCTTGGGGTCCCAGCCCCAGTAGCGGCCCCAGGCCTGCTCGGCCCAGATCGCCCCGGAGACCAGCGCGAAGGTCCACAGCGGGAAGGCGAAGATGTGGATCCCGTAGGTCATCCGCTCCAGCGCCTGCGCCCGGGGCAGGGCGGCCAGCCAGCCGGTCGCTCCCCCGCGCCGCTCGGCCCGGTCCCGGAGCAGGTAGGCGGTGGCCAGCGCCGCGCCGATCGTGAACAGCGCGATCGACAGGGTGGCGATGGTGACGTGGATGACCAGCCAGATGTTGTCCAGGGCCGGCATGAGCTGGGATGCCTCGGTGTACCACCACAGCCGCGCCGCACCGAGGATCACCAGCGAGGGCAGCACGACGAAGGCGCCGAGCCACAACCGGTCCTGGCGCAGGCTCCACGCGGAGTAGACGAGCAGCGCGAAGGAGACGGTGACGAGGGCGAACTCGTACATGTTGCCCAGCGGAGCCCGCGAGACCGACAGGGCCCGCAGCACGGTGCCGGCGACGACGGCGAACGTGGCCAGCCAGGTCAGCTGCAGGCCGACCACGCCCCACCGCCGGGTCGGCGCCGGCCGGGCGGACCCGTCGTCGGTCGGGGTGCCCCCGCCGGTGGCGTCCGGGGCTGCGGCCGCGCCGCCCCGGCCGGCCCCCACGGCGACGGCCTCGGGGGTCCGGTCCTGGGCGCCGCGGTCGGCGCGCCGGGTCTGGCCGGACCCGGTCACGGCCAGGTGCACCGAGAAGGCCAGCAGGGCCAGGGCGAGCACGACCACCCCGCCCCAGATGAGGTAGTCGGAGGCGAGCGCCTGCGAGGTGTTCGTCATACCGTTCCGTCCTTGTGCGTCGCGCGACCACCGGCGGTCGACGTGGTCACGATCTGGTCGAGGACCTGCTCGACGAGGTCCTCGAGCCCGGGGTCGGTGCCCTTGGGGAGGGCGGCGACAGTGATCCCAGTATGCCGCCGCGCACCGTCGGCGGGGTCCACCCGCACGAAGACCCGACGCCGGCGCACCCCCAGCATGAGCATCATGCCCAGCATGGCCGCCACCGCGGAGACCAGCGCCGGGATCCGGCCCGGGTCGTGCCGCACGAGCAGGCCGCCCCACCGCACGACGCTCTCGAGCTCGAGGGTGCCACGGGCCCCGGGCAGGTCGACGGCCTCCCCGGGCCGCACGAGCAGCCGGCTCGGGGAACCGTCCTCCTGGAGCACCTGGTCCATGGTCTCGGTCTCGATGCTGAACACCGACTGCGCCCGCCCCTCCGGAAAGAGCTCGCCCTCGAAGACGGTCAGCACCAGGGCGGGGTCCACCAGGCCGGGGAAGGCCGAGGTCGGCCCGAGCTCGGGGTCGAAGGTCAGGGTGGGCAGGAACCCGCCGACGAAGCCCAGCCCGGGGTCGGCCGCCGGCACCTTGATCGCGCCGGTCGAGGAGTAGGTGTTGTCCTGCGGCAGGAAGGTGACCGCGTCGCTGAAGAGGATCTCCTCCTCCGCGTCCCGGACGGTGACGACCGGGGCGTACCCGTTGCCGAGCAGGAAGATCGACGTGCCGGACACCCCGACCGGCCGGTTGACCGCCAGCTCCTGGCTGACGGCCGCGTCCTGCCCCTCCTGGAGAGTGACCTGCCCGGCGAAGACGCGCGGCTGCCCGAACTGGGCGCCCTCGGCCTCGGCCTCGAACTGGACGTCCAGGTCGTCCAGCCGCAGCGAGAAGACGGGCAGGTCGCCGGGGTCGACGAGCGGGCCCAGGTCGAGGGTGTCGAAGGCGGCCGGGCCGGTCGTGACCGTCTCCCCCTCCTTGACGATGATCTCGGCCCGCCAGCCGAACAGGTCGCCGAGGGCGACCGAGACGATGACCCCGAGGATCGCCAGGTGGAAGAGCAGGTTGCCGGTCTCCTTGAGGTACCCCTTCTCCGCGGAGACGACCAGCGCCCCGTCCGGCTCCGGCCGTACCCGGTACCGGCGCCCCCGCAGCACCTCCCGGGCGGCGGCGGCCACCTGCTCCGCCGGCGCCGCGACCTCGGCGTCCCGGTGGACCGGAAGTCGGCCCAGCCGCCGGGGCGTGCGCGGGGGCTGGGCCCGCAGGGCGCTCAGGTGCTGGCGCGAGCGCGGCAGGATGCAGCCGACCAGGCTGACCATCAGCAGCAGGTAGATGGCGGCGAACCACGGCGAGGAGTAGACGTCGAACATGCCCAGGCGGTCCAGCCAGGGACCGCTGTCCGGGTTGTCCTGCAGGTAGCGGCGCACCCGGACCGGGTCGACGCCCCGCTGGGGGAAGATCGAGCCGGGGATCGCCGCGACGGCGAGCAGCAGGAGCAGCGCGAGCGCGGTCCGCATGCTCGTCAGCTGACGCCAGACCCAGCGGGCCCAGCCCACCGCTCCGAGCCGGGGGCCGCCGAGGCTGGCGCGGTTCTTGGGGTAGGACGGTTCGATCCGCTGGGGGGTCTCGGCCGGGTCGGCCACCCTGGTGTCCGGGTCGGTGGCCACGGCTCAGATCACCGTCGTGAAGTTGCTGGTGAGCCGGGTCTGGACCCAGGCGGTCGCCTCGGCCCACACCCCGGCGACCATCAGCAGGCCGAGCAGGACGAGCAGCCCGCCGCCGGCACGCTGGATCACCACGTGGTGGTCCCGCAGCCACGAGGACCAGCGGGAGACCCGGCCCATGCCGGCGGCCACGAGCAGGAACGGGATGCCGAGGCCGGCGCAGTAGGCCAGCGCCAGCACGACCGCCCGACCCACCATCTCCGGGCCAGACCCCGGCAGGATCGAGGTGCCCAGGGTCTGGATCGCCGCCAGGGCCGGGCCGGTGCAGGCCGAGAACCCCAGACCGAAGACGACACCGAGCAGCGGTGCCCCTGCCAGGCCCGCGGCCGGCCTCCACCGGGGCTGCCAGGAGACGGGGGGCTGCAGCAGCATGACGAGCCCGAGGACGACGACGACCGCACCGCCGATGCGCAGCAGCAGCCCCTGGTGCTGGAGCAGGGCCAGGCCGAGCCCGGAGATGACCACGCTCATCGCGATGAACACGACCGAGAACCCCAGCACGAAGAGGGCCGCCCCGGCCACGGGCCGCCACCGACCGGTCCGACGCGACCCGTCGACCGGGCCGCGCGCCGCGGCGCCCACGGGCCCACCCTGCGACGGGGGGCCGGCCGGAGCCATCCCGCTGAGGTAGCCCAGGTAGCCGGGGACGAGCGGCAGCACGCACGGGGAGGCGAAGGAGACCAGGCCGGCGAGCGCGGCGACCAGGACGGCGCCCAGGAGCGGGCCCGAGAGGACGAGCTCGCTCACCCGGCCGGCTCCTCGTCCAGCACGTCGTCGACGAGGCCGCGCAGCGTCGCCGCGTCGACCTGGCCGCTGACCCGGGCGGCGAGGCGGCCGTCGCCGTCCACCACGAGGGTCGTCGGGGTGGCGACCGCGAGGCTGCCCAGCTGGGCCCGGGTGCGACCGCCGTCGTCCTGCAGGGAGGGGTAGGAGACGTCGTAGGTCTCCTGGAAGGCCTGGGCGCTGGGCACCGAGTCCCGGCTGTTCACCCCGATGAACTGCACCGGCTCCCCCGCCTCCGTCAGGTCGGAGGCGACCTGCTCCAGGTCCGGGGTCTCGGCGATGCAGGGGCCGCACCACGATCCCCACACGTTGACGACCACGACCGTCCCGGCCTGGTCCTCGATGGTCCACGGCTCGTCCTCGAGGGTGGTCCCCTCCAGGGAGATCCGGGTGCTGCGCTGGTCGGGGGTCAGGCTCTCGATGGACCCGTCGCCGGCGACGTAGCCCTTCTGGTCGCCCTCGCGCATCTGGGCGTTGATCGTGCTGCCCTGCTGGCTGCAGCCGGCAAGGAGCGCTCCGACGGCCAGCAGGGGCACGAGCGGGCGGACGGCCCTCCTCACGCCTCGATCACCGCCGTGGAGGCGCCGGTCACGTCCAGGGCCCCGGGCAGCAGGTGGGCCGCCGGCTCGGCGTAGAACACCCGGACGGGGCGGATGCCGTGGAAGAGGACGCTGGTGACCGAGGCCAGGGTGCACTCCCGGTGGCGGGGGTGGTGCCACAGGCGCCGTCCCTCCAGGGAGCGCCGCAGGATCCAGACCGGCAGCTGGTGGCTCACCATGACGGCCTCGTGGCCCTCGGCCCGCTCGCGCACGTCGTCGAGGACGGCCCGCATGCGCCCGGACACCTCGCGGTAGGGCTCGCCCCACGACGGCGTGATCGGGTCGAGGTAGGCCGCCCAGTGCCGGAGCCGCCACAGGGCTCCGTCACCCCGTCCGACGGTGAGACCCTCGAAGTGGTTGGTCGACTCCAGCAGCCGCTCGTCGGTCTCGACGCTCAGGCCGTGGGCACGGGCGATCGGCGTCGCCGTCTCCTGGGCGCGCTCCAGCGGGGAGGCGACGACGTGGGCCAGGTCCGCCCCGGCGAGCGACCCGGCGACGGCCTCGGCCATCGCGTGCCCCCGGTCGGAGAGCCGGTAGCCGGGCAACCGGCCGTAGAGCACCCCCTCGGGGTTCTCCACCTCCCCGTGCCGGACCACGTGGACGGTCGTGACCGGGGTGCCGTCGGGCAGGGCGCGGGGCTCGCGGGCGGCGGAGGGCATGGCCCGGATTGTCCCACGTCATCCTGGGACGGAACTGGACGATCAGGCGATCTCGGCCGCCGCCTCCTCGATCGCCGCCACGACGTGGGCCACCGCCTCCTGGTCGTGGCTCGCGGACACGAACCACGCCTCGTAGCAGCTGGGCGGCAGGTGCACGCCACGGCGGAGCATCGCGTGGAAGAACCGGCCGAAGCGCTCGGCGTCCTGGTCCCGGGCATCGTCGTAGTCATGCACCTGTCCCTCGCGGAAGAACACGCTGAACATCGACCCGACCCGCTGGATCCGGTGGGGTATGCCGTGCCGCCCGAACGAGTCGGCCACCGCCGCCGTGAGGGCGTCGGCAACCTCGTCCAGCCGCGCGTAGACCTGCGGCGTGCAGGCCTGGAGGGTGGCCAGTCCGGCAGCCGAGGCCACCGGGTTCCCCGAGAGCGTGCCGGCCTGGTAGACGGGTCCGGCCGGGGCCAGCATGGCCATGATGTCCGCGCGGCCGCCGAAGGCCGCCGCGGGGAATCCGCCGCCCATGACCTTGCCGAAGGTGAACAGGTCCGGCGCGCCGCCGTCGGGCACGCCCTCCAGGCCCAGCCAGCCCGAGGCCGAGCAGCGGAAACCGGTCATCACCTCGTCGCTCACCAGCAGCGCCCCGTGCTGCGCGGTGATCCGGCGCAGTCCCGCGGTGAACCCGGGCGCGGGCGGGACGACCCCCATGTTGCCCGGTGCCGCCTCGGTGATGACGGCCGCGATCTGCTCGCCCCGGTCGGCGAAGGCGGCCTCGACGGCGTCGATGTCGTTGTAGGGCAGCACGATCGTCTCGGCCGCACTGCTCGGCGGCACGCCCGGGGAGTCCGGCAGCGCGAACGTCGCCACCCCCGACCCTGCCGAGGCGAGCAGGGCGTCGACGGCTCCGTGGTAGCAGCCGGCGAACTTCACCACGACCGACCGGCCGGTGAACGCCCGGGCCAGCCGGATCGCGCTCATCGTGGCCTCGGTGCCGGAGTTGACGAGCCGGACCGACTCGACGGGACCGACCCGGGCGACGATCTCCTCGGCCAGGGCCACCTCGCGCCCGGTGGGCGTGCCGAAGGAGAACCCGTCCGCCGCCGCCTCGGTGACCGCCCGGAGCACCTCGGGGTGGGCGTGACCGAGGATCATCGGGCCCCACGAGCAGACGAGGTCGACGTAGCGGCGCCCGTCGACGTCCACCAGCCAGGGCCCCTTCCCGGACGCCATGAACCGGGGGGTGCCGCCCACCGACCCGAAGGCCCGGACCGGGGAGTTCACCCCGCCGGGGATGACCGCACGGGCACGGTCGAGCAGCGCCTGGCTGGCGGGGGCCTGGTCGGGGTATGCGGTGCGACTCATGGGCCCAGCCTGCCACCTCCTCAGACGGCGTCCCCCGCCTGGTCCTCGTGACGGCGGTTGGCGCGCACGACGCGACGCATCTGCTCGCCGTGCGCGAGCAGGTGGTCGCGGTCGAGGTGGTCCAGCAGCGCGCTGCGGACGCTGGCGACGTGCACCGGCGCCAGCCGTTGCACCACCGCGAAGCCCTCGTCGGTCAGGGTGAGCACCACCCCGCGGCGGTCGTCCGCCGAGGGGACCCGCTGCACCCAGCCCCTCCGCTCCAGACGGGAGGCGGTGTGGCTCACCCGGCTCCGGGACTGCACGACGAGGTCGGCGAGCTCGGCCATCCGCATCCGCAGCCCCGGCGACTCGGCCACCATCGAGAGCAGCTCGTACTCCCCCATGCTCACCCCGTGCGGGGCGAGCGCCTCCTCCATCGCGAGCGAGACCAGGTGGGTGCCGCGCAGGATCGCCCGCCAGGCGCTCTGCTCCTCCTCGTCGAGCCAGCGCACCCCGTCGGACGTCTCAGGTGTCGCTCCCATGGTCTTCCCCCTGCAGCAGTCGGGCCGCGTGCACCGCATGGTAGGTCAGGATCAGGTCCGCCCCCGCCCGTCTGATCGAGGTGAGCGTCTCCAGCACCATCCGGTCGCGGTCGATCCACCCCTGGGCCGCCGCCGCCTCGATCATGGCATACTCCCCGCTGACCTGGTAGGCCGCCACCGGGACGTCCGCAGCGGCGGCGACGTCGCTGAGCACGTCGAGGTAGGGCAGCGCGGGCTTGACCATGACCATGTCCGCACCCTCGGCGAGGTCCAGGCGCAGCTCGCGCAGGCTCTCGGTGCGGTTCGCCGGGTCCTGCTGGTAGGTGGCCCGGTCACCGACCAGGCTGGATCCGACGGCCTCCCGGAACGGTCCGTAGGCGGCCGAGGCGTACTTGGCGGTGTAGGCCAGCACCGCGACGTCCTCGTGGCCGGCCGCGTCGAGCGCCTCGCGGACGACCCGGACCTGCCCGTCCATCATGCCGCTGGGCCCGACCACGTGCGCCCCGGCACGGGCCTGCTCGACGGCCATGAGGGCGTAGCGCTCCAGGGTGGCGTCGTTGTCGACACGGCCCCGGGCGTCCAGGACCCCGCAGTGTCCGTGGTCGGTGAACTCGTCCAGGCACAGGTCGCTCATGAGGACCGT
>DATISK010000102.1:0-2381 GCA_035581545.1 Ornithinimicrobium sp.
TGCCGTTCCCGGAGGCCGACCCGGCCAAGCTGGTCGAGGACACCGTGACCTGCGTCGTGCAGGTCAAGGGCAAGGTCCGCGACCGGCTGGAGGTGGCCGCCGACATCGAGCCGGGGGCCCTGGAGGAGCTGGCGCTGGCCAGCGCGAAGGTGCAGGCCGCCATGGGCGGGGCACCGGTGCGCAAGGTCGTCGTCCGGCCCCCCAACCTCGTGAACGTCGTCGTCTGAGGGGTCCGATGCGCGTCGCCGTCGTCACCGACACCACCGCCTGCCTCAGCGACTCCCGCGCCGCGGAGGCGGGGGTGACCGTCGTCCCGCTGCACGTGCACGTGGGCGGCACCCGGTCCGTGCCCGCCCGGGAGATCACCCCGGGCGAGGTGGTCGAGATCCTGTCCACGGGCAGGGAGCGGGCGTCCACGTCGCGGACGTCCCCCGGCGAGCTCGTCGAGACCTACCGCCGCGTGACGCGGGAGACCGGGTGCTCGGCCATCGTCTCGGTCCACCTCTCCGCAGGGGTCAGCGGCACCGTCGAGGCGGCCGAGCTCGCCCGGGACGAGCTGGCCCACGAGATCGCGGTCGAGGTGGTGGACTCGCGGGTGGTCGGGCTGGCGATGGGGTATGCGGTGCTCGCGGGGGCGCGCGCGGCCGCGGCCGGCGGGGACGTGCAGGAGGTGGCGGACGTGGTCCGGGCGAGGTCGGCGGCGAGCCGCACCTGGTTCTACGTCGACACCCTGGAGCACCTGCGTCGGGGTGGTCGGATCGGACGGGCCGCGGCCCTCGTCGGGACGGCGCTGGCGATCAAGCCGCTGCTGACCGTGCGGGACGGCGAGGTGCACCCGGCGGCGAAGGTCCGCACCCGCGCCAAGGCCCTGGCCCGGCTGGTCGACCTGGCCGTGGAGGTCGTGGAGACGGCTCGATCGGAGGGGAGGTCGGTCGACCTGGCCGTCCACCAGCTGGCCGCCGAGGAGGCTGCCGGCGAGCTGGTCGGTGTGCTGCGGGAACGCACGGGGCTGACCGCCGAGGTCGCCGAGCTCGACCCGGTCGTGGGGGTGCACACCGGACCAGGGACCCTGGGCGTCGTGGTCGCCCCGGGCGACGTGCGGTAGCGACCGACGGTCCGGCTGCCGCTCGCCCGCCCGCTGCGCCCGTCCACACCGGCGTCCCACGGGTGGCGGTGTCCACAGCCCAGGACCGGACGCTCGTCGGCGCGGCGGAGGCTGCCTAGCGTCGTCCGCATGAGCAGCACCATCAGCCGGAGCGGGACGGCGGACCCGCTGGGGGAGCTCCTCCGTGACGGGCGGGAGCGGGCCGAGCCGCCCGACACGGTGGAGAGCGGACGCCACCGCCCCGGCCGGGTGCCGTTCCTCAGCGTCCCGTCCGGGCTGCGGTCGCTCGAGCTGGGGGTCGGACCGGCGGCGGTGCGGGGTGTGCTGGTCCTGGTGGTCGTGGCGGCGCTCGTCCTGGCCGGTCGCTGGGCGTGGGTGGGCCAGCGCTCGCAGCCGTCGCCCGAGGACCGGGTCCAGAGCCTGGACGCGGTGATGACGACGACGGCGGCGGAGGTCATGGGGGAGACGGCCGGCAGTCCGGAGGAGCCCGGGGCGTCCTCCGCGGGGAGCCAGGGTGCCGAGGGCGACCCCGACCGGCCGGCGGACGTGGTGGTGCACGTCACCGGGCAGGTGGGCCGGCCGGGGGTGGTCACCCTGCCGCAGGGGGCGCGGGTCGTCGACGCCGTCGAGGCGGCCGGCGGCCTCAGCGAGGGGGCCGACCAGTCCTCCCTCAACCTGGCCCGGCAGCTGACCGACGGGGAGCAGCTCTGGGTCGGGCGCCCGGGGGAGGAGCCGCCGCCGGGGCTGCTGCGCGGTGCCGGCGGAGGTGGGAGCGGGGGCGGGTCCGGCGGCGCGGGCGTCGGGCCGGGGAGCGCGGGCGGCGGGGAGGCGACCCTCGTCGTCGACCTGAACCGGGCGACCCAGGCCGAGCTGGAGGAGCTGCCCGGCGTGGGTCCGGTGACCGCCGGGCGGATCCTGGCGTGGCGGGAGGAGCACGGCGGGTTCTCGGTGCCCGAGGAGCTGCTGGAGGTCAGCGGGATCGGGGAGCGCACCTTCGAGCAGCTGCAGCCGCACGTCAGCGTGGGCGGGTGACCCTGTGGGGCTTCCCGGGACGGCCGAGGCCCGCGTCCTGGACGGGCGGCTGGTCGTCCCGGCACTGACCGCCTGGGCCGCGCTCGTCGGGCTGCTGCCCGGCCCGGTCTGGGTGCTCGTGGCGACCGCCGCTGCCTGCGGGTTGGGGTCCCTCGCGCTCGTCGCGGCCCCGCACGGCCGGCGTCACCGGGGGTGGGCACGGTCGCTGGCCATGACCCTGGCCGCCGTCTCGCTCGTGTCCCTG
>DATISK010000103.1:0-5586 GCA_035581545.1 Ornithinimicrobium sp.
GGGTGCGGGGGGCGGGCTCCGGCGCCCGGCTCGTCGGTCGGGCCGGCGACCTGCTGACGCCGCGGCGGGTCACCCCGTCGCTGGCCGGGGTCCTGGGCGGCATGCTGCTCGTCGTGCTCGTGGCGGTGGTGACGTCGTGACCGGATCCCTGCGGTCGGCGGTCGCGCAGGCCGTCGACCTCGTCCCGGACCTGGGCGTCTGGTGGCTGCTGCTGGCCCTCGGCCCCCTGCTGCTCGGAGCCGTCGTCCTGCTCACCGCCGGTCGGTGGCCCAGCGTCCCGGGACACCGCGCGCTGCACACCCTCTCCCTCGCCGCCGCGCTGCTGTCCGCGGCGGGGGCGGCCGGAACGTCCCTGCACCGGCCCGGGCTCGACGTGCCCTGGGTCCCCAGCCTGGGTGTCTGGCTGCGGCTGCGCGCCGACGGGATCAGCGTCCCCCTGGTGCTGCTGACCGCGGTCGTCGGGGTCGTCGCCGTCGTCCAGCACCTGCACGTCCCCCGGCCGCACCGCCGCGTCGACGTGGACGAGGAGTCGTTGGACACCACGGCGCCGATCCCGCTGCTGCGGGGGACCGACGTCCCGGGACTGGCGACCTACCACGCCTCCCTCCTGCTGGTGCTGCTCGGAGCCCACCTCGCCTTCCTCGCCGGGGACGCGCTGCTCTTCTTCGTCGGCTTCGAGCTCGTGCTCGTGCCCATGTGGGTGCTCGTGTCCCGGTGGGGCGACCCCGGCAGCGACCGCGAGGGTGCGGCCCTGCGCTTCCTGCTGGTCACCGTGCTGGGGTCCACGCTCGTGCTCGTCGGTCTGCTCGGCGTCGCGGGTGCCACCGGCACCACCGACCTCTCGGTCTGGGCCGACCTGCGCGGCGAGGGCATCGCCCCGCGCACGCAGGTCGTGCTGGCCGCGCTCCTGCTCGCGGGCCTCGCCCTGAAGGTGCCGCTGTGGCCCCTGCACACCTGGCTGCCGTGGGTGCACGCGACCGCCCCCACCGCGGGATCGGTGCTCCTCGCCGCGGTCCTGCTCAAGCTGGGCACCTACGGCATGGTCCGGCTCGTCGTCCCGGTCGTCCCCGAGGGTTTCGCCGCGTTGGCGCCGCTGCTCGGCGGGCTGGCCGTCACCGGGATCCTCTGGGCGGGCCTGGCCTGCCTCGTCGAGCACGACCTGAAGCGGCTGATCGCCTGGGCCTCGGTCGCCCACCTCGGGTTCGTCGTCCTCGCGCTGTCCACCGGCACGCAGACCGGGCTGCAGGCCGCCCTCTTCGGCAACGTGGCCCACGGGCTGATCTCCGCGCTGCTCTTCGTCGTCGTCGGCGGCCTCAAGCACCGTTGGGGCTCGGCCGACCTCACCGTCGCCCGGGCCGCCCTGCGCGAGGGCAGCCCCCGCCTGGGTGCGTGGCTGGTCCTCGGCATGGCCGCGGCGATGGGACTGCCCGGGCTGGCCGGGTTCTGGGGGGAGATCGGGGCCGTGTACGCCGCCTGGGCGCCCGCCGAGGGCCTTCCGCAGGCCTGGTTCCGGGGGTATGCCGTGGCCGCGGCCCTCGGGGCGGTGCTCGCCGTGGCCTACGGGGCCAGGGTGCTCAAGGAGGTCTGGGCCGGCGAGCGGGTCGAGCCGCGCATCCCCGACGCCGTGCGCACCGAGCGCCTCTCCCTGCGGCTCCTCGGTGTCCTGGTCCTGCTGGTCGGCGTGCTGCCCCACCTGCTCCTGGCCGTCACGGCCCCGGCCGTGGAGGCGGTGCTCGCCCGATGAACCTCGAGGTCGACCTGGTCGCCACCCTGCCGGTGCTCGCCCCCCTCGTGGCGGCGGTGCTCGTCCTGCTGCTCGACGCCGCGGCCCCCGGCCGGCGGGAGCCGCACCTGCTGCTCGCCGGCGGCGGGCTGCTGGCGGGGGCGCTGGGCACGTGGCCCGGCCTGCGCCAGGTCGCCGGTGACGCACGCGGGGCGTTCTGCCTGCCGACGGGGGAGTGCCTCTACGTGGCCGACCGGTTGACCTCCGTGCTGCAGCTCACCGCGCTCCTGGGCGCGCTCGTCGTCCTGGTGCTCGCCTGGGACGACTGGCGCCGGCCGTCCGGGGCAGGACGGGCCCCCGTCGTGGCCTCGCTCGTGCTGGGCGCCACCGCCGGGGCCGCGGCCGTGCCCGCCGCCGGCGACCTGGGCACCCTGCTGGTGTCGCTGGAGCTGGCCCCGCTGCCGACCGTCGCGCTCGTCGTGCTCACCGATCCCCGGTGGTCCTCGGGGCGGCGCGCCGGCGCCGTCGACGGCGCGGTCTCCCTGCTCACCACCTCGCTCGTCTCGTTCGGCCTGATCGCCCTGGGCGCGGCGGTGTGGGTGGCCGCCACGGGCACGGTGCTGCTGGACGCCCCGACCACCGACGACACCGGCCTGCTGGCGGTGGCGGCCGTGCTGGTCCTGGCCGGGCTGGCCTTCAAGGTGTCCGCGGTCCCGTTCCACGCCTGGACGCCGGTGACCTACACCCGCGCGCCCCTGCCGGTCACGGCCTACCTCGCGACGGTCTCCAAGGTGGCCGCCCTCGGCGGGCTGATCGTCCTGGTCCGCGCCCTGGGCACGGTCGACGACACCACGCTGCTGGCGGTCGCCCTGCTCGCCGCGCTGTCCATGACCGTGGGCAACCTCGTCGCCCTCGGCCAGGACGACACCGTGCGGCTGCTGGCCTGGTCGACGGTGGCGCAGGCCGGCTGGGTGCTGCTGCCGCTGGCCGGGCTCTCCTCCAGGGCAGTCCACGCCGCCGGGTCCTACCTCGTGGTCTACGTGCTCGGCACGATGCTGGCGCTCGTCGTGGTGGTCGCGGTGGCCCGTGCGGTCGGCCACGGTCCGGTCGGCCACGGTCCGGTCGGCACCGGCGCCGGGACGGCCCTGGCCGCCCACCGGGGGCTCGTGCGCTCCCGGCCCCTGCTGGGGCTGCCGCTGGCGCTGGCGCTGCTCACCCTGGCCGGTCTTCCGCCGGCCGTGCTCGGGCTGGTCGCCAAGATCGTCGCGCTGCGACCGGTCGCGGCGGACGGCACCTGGTGGCTGGCCGTCGTGGCCGCGGTCAACGTCGCCCTGGGGATCGCCGTCTACGTCCGCTGGGTCGCGGTCCTGCTGCAGACCCCGGACGCGGAGGCCCCCGGTGCCGGTGCCGCCACCGCCCGGGAGGATGCCCCGGAGCCGTCCGCGCCGTCCGGGCCGTCGTCGCTGGCCGAGGCCCCCGACGAGGGGGCCACCGAGGGGGACCGGGCCGCCACGAGGGTGCCGGTGCGCGAGGCCGTCCTGGTCGGGGCCCTGACCGCCGCCGTCGTCGTGGGCAGCGTCGCGCCGTTCGGCGTGCTCTGAGACCGGTGGCCCCACCCCCGTGCGGCGCTGCCACCGCAGCGGAACACCGGGGGACCGGACGGACGTTGGACCCGACATGCACAACCACTTCAACGGCGTGAAGACGACGCTGCTCTTCGGCGCCATCATGGCGCTCTTCCTCGGGCTGGGCGCGGTCGTGGGCGGGGGCCGCTTCGTGTGGCTGTTCGCCCTGCTCGGTCTGGGTGCGACGTTCTACAGCTACTGGAACTCCGACAAGCTGGCCATCCGGGCGATGCGCGCCCACCCGGTGACCCGGGAGGAGCAGCCGCTGATGCACCAGATCGTCGAGGACCTGGCGGCCACGGCCGGCAAGCCGATGCCGCGGCTCTACGTGAGCCCGACCGCGGCGCCCAACGCCTTCGCCACCGGCCGCAACCCGCAGAACGCGGCCGTGTGCTGCACCGAGGGGATCCTGCACCTGCTCGACGAGCGGGAGCTGCGCGGCGTGCTCGGGCACGAGCTGATGCACGTCTACAACCGGGACATCCTCACCAGCTCGGTCGCCGCCGGGATCGCCGGCGTGATCACCTCGGTCGCCCAGATGATGCTGTTCTTCGGCGGTGCCAGCCGCGGGAACGGTGGCAACCCCCTGGCGATGCTGGCGATGGCCCTGCTCGCCCCGTTCGCGGCGACGGTCATCCAGCTGGCCATCTCGCGGACCCGGGAGTACGACGCGGACGAGGACGGCGCCGCCCTCACCGGCGACCCGCCTGCCCTGGCCTCGGCCCTGCGCAAGCTCGAGGCCGGCACCGCCCGGGCACCCCTGCCGCCCGAGCCGCGCCTGCAGAACGCCGCGCACATGATGATCGCCAACCCGTTCCGGGCCAAGGACGTGGGGGCGATGTTCGCCACCCACCCGCCGATGGCCCAGCGGATCGCCCGCCTGGAGGGTATGGCGCAGTCGCGCCAGCCGGGCATCGAACGGCTCTGAGGCCCGGCCGCCTCACTCCCAGCTCTGCCAGTCGATGGCCTCGTCGGCCACGGCCAGCACGGTGTAGTGCAGCCCGTCCCCGGTGAGCAGCTTCCAGACCGGGACCTCCAGCGAGCCGCCGGTCTGGGTCCACATCGTCCCTCGGACCAGCTCGGCGTCGGTGACCGTCTTGTCCTTGATGAGCATGGGGATCTTCATCCCGGGCTCCAGCGGCGCCGGCTCGGGCATCTCGTACTCCGGGTAGGGCATCGAGGTGGCGTCGGCCCCGCCCTGGCCCATGTCGTCCTCGGGGATGAACACGCCGTAGTCGACGGAGAACTCCCGACGTCCGTGCCGTTCGACCGCCTCGACCGGGGAGATGACCGGGTAGTCGCCGAGCGAGGTGAGCTCACCGGTGACCCCCCACGCGCTGATGACTCCCTCGGGCCCCACGGTGACGTTGACGCTCAGCTCCTGGAAGGTGGAGTCCGCCGGGCGCCCCTCCACGCTCACGACCTGCGAGCCCGGTTCGTCCCACCCCGGCGCCTCCAGGGTCCAGTCGTCCCCGACCACACCGGTGTCGGCGAGGAAGTCGCGGGCCGCGGCCACCGCCTGCTCCGGGCTCGGGGTCTCCCCGGTGACCTCCCGGCACCTGGCGGGGTCGGGCACCGGGACGTCCGGCCCCATCGCCGCCGTCCACTCCTCCTCCATCTGGGCACGGCCCGCCTCGTCGGGGGGCACCATCTCCCGGCACCACGGCGACCGGTAGCTGTCCTCGTAGGAGTAGCTGAGCGCCCCACCCTCGGCGGAGTGCGCGCTGAGCATCCGCCCCGTCGCCGGGTCGTAGAGCCCCGGGCCGGCGCCCCACAGGTCGTCGGCCTCCACGACGGTGGCGTCGTCGAGCCCCATGGCGTCGGCCCAGTCCGCCAGGAACGCCTCGGCGTCCAGGTCGGAGACCAGGGCCCTGACCTCTCCGGTCGTGCGGTCCTGCGACAGGCCGTCGCCGGCGACCAGGCGCACGGGGCCGGGGTCGTAGTTCATGCCCTCGGCCGTCCCCCCGCTCGTGGCCACACCCGCGTCCGACGCCGCCTCGGAGGACATCATCTCCTCGGTCGGCTGGGCGGCCGGGGACAGGCCCGGAACGGCGCCGTCGCCGGCCGGGTCGGAGGTCCCGTCGGTCGTCCGGACCGCGACCACCCCCGGGTCGTCGCCGGCGCGGGACCCGAGGACGTAGCCCCCCGTGCCGACACCGAGCGCCAGCGCCACGGCGGCCGCGACCCAGGGCAGGGGCGCCCGGGCGCCACGCCATCCCTCCTCGGCGACGGGCGTCG
>DATISK010000104.1:0-11705 GCA_035581545.1 Ornithinimicrobium sp.
CGGGTCAGCCGACACCCTGCCCGGGGGGGCCCTCGCCACCGGGACCCTGCCCCGGTGGGGCCTCCTCCTCGGGCGGGGGCTCGGGGGCCGGGGCCGGGGCGGGCTCGGCCTCCTCCTCGGGCGGTGGCTCCGCGGCCTCCGTCGGCTCCGGCTCCGCGGGCGGAGCTGGCTGGGCCGGCGGGGGCGGGGGCGCGGCCGGCTGCTGGGCCGGAGCCGGCTGGGCGGGTTGCGGCTGAGGCTGGGGCTGCGGCTGGGTCGCCGCCGGCGTGAAGCCGCTGGAGACGTGCAGGACCACGGAGGTCGTGGTCCGGATGGACGACCCGACCCCGGGCGTCGTGTAGACGACGGTCCCCTCCGGCCGGCTGGAGCCGACGTCCTGGACCGACCCGGTCAGGCCCGCGTCGCGCAGCGCCTCACGGGCCTCGTCCTCGTCCATGCCGATGACGTCGGGAATGGTGACCCGCTTGCCGTTGAGGATCTCGTCGGAGGGCTCCTCCCAGTCCTCCACCGGCAGCTCCGCGTGGGCCATCTCCATGATCGCCTTCCACGTGGGGGCGGCCAGGGACGACCCGAAGAGCGGCCCCTCGATGAAGCGGTCGCCGATCTGCATGTCGACGCGTTCATCGCCCAGGGCGGCCCCGGTGGGCACGCCCACGAAGACGGCCGTGGACAGCTGCGGGGTGAACCCGGCGAAGAAGGTGTGGCTGGAGTTGTTGTTCGTGCCCGTCTTGCCGGCGGCCGGGCGGTCCCCGTCGAGGATCGCGGTCCAGCCCGAGCCGGTCATCTGAACGACCTCCTTGAGCAGCTCCACGGTGCCGAGGGCCACCTCCTCGTCGACGACACGCTCGCACTCGGGCGTCTCCAGGGGGATCTCCTCGCCGTCGCTGTCCACGATCTTGGTGACCGGCAGCGGGGCGCAGTACATCCCACCGGCGGCCAGGGCGGCGTAGGAGGTGGCCACCGTCATCGGGGAGGCGTAGTCCGACCCGAGCACGATGGCGGGCGGGAAGGGGCTGAACTCCTCGCCGGTGGCGGCCCGCAGGCCCAGCTCGGTCATCGTGTCGACGATGTCGCAGGTGCCGACCTGGGAGGCGAGGGTGGCGAACGCGGTGTTCACGGACAGACCCACGGCGGTGCGCAGCTCGATCTCCGGGTCGTGGTTCTGGTCGAGGGCGTTGCGGACGGTCCAGTAGTCCTCCCCGATCGTGCACTCCTCCTGGAAGTCGTCCTTCTCGAACACGCCGACCGGGTGCGTCTCGCCCCCGGGCTCCGGCGTCTCCGGGTCCTCCGGGTTGTCCAGCCAGACCCCGTTCTCGTCGGCCAGACCGGGTTCCTCGATCTCCAGGGTGGTCTCGACGGGGACACCCTTCTCGAGAGCCTCGACCACGGTGTAGGTCTTGGCGACCGAGCCGATCTCCATCCCGCCGGGGCCGCCGAACTCGGTGTCCACGTTCCAGTTCACCGACGTGCTGCTGACCTTGTCGCCGGACTCGTCGAAGGAGTACTCGCTGGACTGGTTGAAGGCGAGCACGTGACCGGTGCCCGGCTGGATGATGGTCGCGGCCGAGGCGACGTTGTAGTCGTTCTCCGGGGTCGTCTCCCGCAGGATCTCCCCCATCTCCGCCGACAGGTCGCGGTCGAGCGTGGTGGTGATCGTCAGCCCCTCGGTGGTGAGCCGCTCGAACCGCTCGTCCTGGGTGGCGCCCAGGGCGGGCTGCTGGAGCAGCCAGGCGGTGACGTAGTCGCAGAAGTAGGGGTTGGGCGAGTTGATGCAGGAACGCTGGCTGTCGGTCAGCGTCAGCTCGATGTCGCTCTCCCGGGCCGCCTCGTACTCCTCCTGGGTGA
The DNA here is from genome assembly GCA_035581545.1 of Ornithinimicrobium sp. Lineage (GTDB taxonomy): Bacteria > Actinomycetota > Actinomycetes > Actinomycetales > Dermatophilaceae > Ornithinicoccus. The sequence continues at coordinate 1,846 of DATISK010000104.1, forward strand.
TCATCTCGAGGGTGACCATCTTGTCCAGGACGGTGTTGCGCCGGGCGGTGGCCACCTCCACGTCGGCGACCGGGTTGGTGGACGTGGGGGCCCGCACGATGCCCGCCAGGGTCGCCGCCTGGGCGATGCTCAGGTCCTTGGCGCGCACGTCGAAGTAGTGCCGGGCCGCGGCCTCGACGCCGTAGACGTTGTCGCCGTAGAAGGCCAGGTTCAGGTAGCCGACGAGGATCTCCTCCTTGGTGAGGCGCTCCTCGAGGGTGACGGCGTACTTCAGCTCGCGCAGCTTGCGGATGTAGCCGTCCATCCCGGACCGGGCGTTGAGCTGCTGCAGGGCGTCGGCGTCCTGCTCCTTGATGGCCTCCGCCTGGAGCGCCATCTTGATGTACTGCTGGGTCAGGGTCGATCCGCCCTGGGTGTTGTCGGTCGTCGCGTTGGAGACCACCGCCCGGGCCAGGGCCTCCACGTCCATGCCGCCGTGCTCGAAGAAGCGCTCGTCCTCGATGGCGACCTGGGCGTTCTTCATGTGCTCGGAGATCTCGTCGCTCTCCACGATGATCCGGTTCTGCTTGGCCGGCGTCGCCAGGATCGACCCGTCGGCGGCCAGGATCCGGGACTGCTGGGCGAGCGGGTTCTGCTCGAGGTCGCCCGGCAGGCGGTCGAACATGCCGACGCCCTCCCGGGCGGCCAGACCGGCGGCGCCGACGACGGGCGCCGCGAGCCCCGCGGCGATGACCCCCATGAGCACGGACACGGCGAGGAAGATCCCCAGCAGGGAGGTCACCTTCGCGGCGGACAGAGCAGAGCGCATCCCACCACGGTAAGGGAGGTTCCTGGAAATCCCCGTGGAACGCGGCCGCGGTCAGCCATCCACGAGCCGCTGCACCGCGGCCACGAGCACCTCCAGGACCGGGCTGCGCGGGTCGACGACGGCGAAGTGGTCGACACCGGCCAGCTCCACGAGCTCGTCCCGGCCCGGCGTCCCGGCCGCCCTCCACCACTGCCGGGCCACCTGCGGCGGCACCTGAGCGTCGGCGTCGCCCTGCACCGCCACCACCGGGTATGGGGTGGGACCCAGGCGAGCGGGATCACCGGCGGCATAGCGGTCCGGGACCTCGTCCGGACCGCCGCCGAGCAGGTCCTGGACCGCCCCGTCGCCCAGCCCGAGCGCGGCCGCCAGCCGGAGGTCCAGGACCCCGGCGAGGCTGACCGCCCCGGACACCCCGGCCGCCGCCGGCTGGTGCAGGAGCCACACGGCCAGGTGGCCGCCCGCGGAGTGGCCGACGAGCACGACCGGGGCCCCGTGGCCGGAACCCTCCCGGACGGCCGCGAGCGCCGCCGCCGCGTCGTCGAACGTGCCCGGCCACCCGCCGCCGGGCATCCCGGTGCGCACGTACTCGACCAGCGCGACCGCATACCCCCGTCCCGCGAGGGCCCGGGCGAGCGGGCGCAGGTGCGCCCGGTCCCACTCCGCCCGCCAGAACCCGCCGTGCACCAGCACCACGAGCGCCCGGGGCAGCGGCGCCGCTCCGGTCGCGTCGAAGAGCTCGTAGACGTGGTGGTCCTCACTGCCGTACCGCAGCTCCCGCCCGGCCGGCGCCCGCTGCCCGAGCACGTCGCGGCCGCTCACCGGGCCCGTCCCGCCTCCGCTCACCGGGCCAGTCCTACCACGACCACGGCCGGTGGGGTGCCGGGTGGCGGCGCCGGCTTGTAGGGTCGGCGCCATGAGCACTCAGCAGTGGGAGTACGCCACCGTCCCCCTCATCATCCACGCGACCAAGCAGATCCTCGACCAGTGGGGCGAGGACGGCTGGGAGCTGGTCCAGGTCGTGCCGGGTCCGGACGGCACCAACCTGGTCGCCTACCTGAAGCGCCCCAAGGGCTGAGAGGACGTTCCCATGAGCACCGTCGAGCAGCGGCTGGCCGAGCTGGGCCACACCGTCCCCGAGGTGGCCGCCCCGGTCGCCGCCTACGTCCCCGCCGTCCAGCACGGCGACCTCGTCTACACCTCCGGCCAGCTGCCGTTCGTCGACGGCACCCTGCCCACGACCGGCAAGGTGGGGGAGGGCGAGGGTCTGGTCGACCCGCAGGAGGCGGCACGGCTCGCGGGCCTGTGCGCCCTGAACGCGATCGCGGCGGTGAAGTCCGTGGTCGGCGACCTCGAGCGGGTGGTCCGGGTGGTCAAGGTCGTCGGCTTCGTGGCCAGCGACCCCGCCTTCACCGGTCAGCCCCAGGTGATCAACGGAGCCTCCGAGCTGATCGGTGCGGCCTTCGGCGACGCCGGCGTGCACGCCCGTTCGGCGGTGGGCGTGGCCACCCTGCCGATGGACACGCCGGTCGAGGTCGAGATCACGGTCGCCGTCCGCGACTGACGTCGGCGTGACGGAGGTGGGCGAGCCGCGGGCCTATCGCGACCTGCCGATGCCGGCGGTGGTCGAGGGTCCGTCCCGCGACTGGCTCCGGACCGAGCCGGGCCGTCGGTCGGTGGCCCCGCCACGACCTTCGGCGACCGTGATGCTCCTGCGGGAGCACGGGACCGGCCCGGGGGTCGAGGTCTTCGTCCTGCGGCGCGCCGCCTCGATGGCCTTCGCCCCCGGGATGGTGGCCTTCCCCGGAGGTGGCGTCGACCCCCGGGACGCGGACCCCGACGTCCCCTGGGCGGGGCCCTCCCCGCAGCACTGGGCCGGACTGCTCGGCACCGAGGAGGCCGTCGCCCGCGAGCTCGTGATCGCCGCGGCCCGCGAGGTCTTCGAGGAGTGCGGCGTGCTCCTCGCCGGAGCCACGGGCGACTCGGTCGTGGCGGACGTCGCCGGACCGTCCTGGCGGCGGGAGCGGCGCGCGCTGCTGGACCGGACCCAGAGCTTCGGTGAGATGCTGGCCCGCCTGGGCCTGGTGCTGCGCACGGACCTGATGGCGCTGCGTGCCCACTGGACGACCCCGGTCTGCGAGCCCCGCCGCTACGACACCCGGTTCTTCGCCGCCCGGATGCCGCTGGGACAGCACGCCGACGGCGAGACGACCGAGGCCGAGCACGTGTCGTGGTCCCGTCCGGCCGACGTGCTCCGGGCCCAGCAGGACGGGCGCGAGATCCTCCTGCCCCCCACCCAGGTCATGCTGGAGCACCTGCTGGACGTGGTGGACCTGGACGCCTGGCTCGCCGAGCCGGTCCCGGTCCACCAGGTGCAGCCGTGGCCGGTCGAGCACGACGGACGGCTGTGGATGCGCTGCCCCGTGGACGCCGCCGGGCACGGGCTCCCCGCCCGGGAGCCCGGGTGAGACCGGGGGGACCGGCCGACCCCGGCTGGGCGGGAGGCCCATGGGGAGGACGGGCCCACTGCGTGCTCTGCCCCAACCCCTCCCCGATGACGCTGGAGGGCACCAACACCTGGGTGCTGGGCGAGCCCGGGGCGACCGACGTGGTCGTCGTCGACCCCGGTCCGGCGGATCCCGGTCACCTCCGCGCGGTCCTGTCGCACGTCGCCCGGCAGGGGAGCCGGGTGGCCCTGACCCTGCTCACGCACGGGCACGCCGACCACGCCGAGTCCGCCCCCCGGTGGGCGGAGCTGACCGGAGCGCCCGTCCGCGCGGTCGGGCGCGGGCACGACGACCTGGAGCCGGGCGAGCGGCTGGACGTCGGGGGCCTGGAGCTGCTCGTCGTGCCCACGCCCGGTCACACCGGCGACTCGGTGTCCTTCCTCCTGCCCGCGGAGCAGGTGCTCCTCACCGGTGACACGGTCCTGGGCCGGGGGACCACGGTGGTGGCCTACCCCGACGGCGACCTCACCTCCTACCTGCACTCCCTGGAGCAGCTCTCCCGGCTCACCGGGTCCGGGACGGTGACCAGCATCGCGCCCGGGCACGGGCCGGTGGTGCCGGACGCGGCCGGGACGGTGGAGTTCTACCTGGACCACCGGCGCGAGCGGCTGGACCAGGTCCGGGCCGCCGTGGAGCGCCTGGCGGACGGGACCGCGGCCCGGCACGGCCGGCAGCTCGGCGCCGGCGGACGGCCCCCCCAGGGCGAGGAGGGCCGCGACCTCGCCGACCTCGTGGTCGCGGAGGTCTACGCGGACGTCCCTCAGGAGGTCTGGCCGGCGGCCCGGCTGTCCGTCCTGGCGCAGCTGGACTACCTCGGCGCGCTCTGAGCGACGGGCCTCGCCCCAGGGAGGATCAGCGGGCCCGGCGGCGCAGCCGGTCGACGTCGAGGAGCGTCACCGACTTGGCGCCCAGGCTGATCCACCCGCGGTGCGCGAAGTCGGCGAGGGCCTTGTTGACCGTCTCGCGGCTCGCGCCGACCAGCTGGGCGAGCTCCTCCTGGGTCAGCTCGTGGGCGACCAGGAGACCGTGCTCGGCCCGGCGGCCGAACCGCTCGGCCAGGTCGAGCAGCGCCTTGGCCACCCGACCGGGCACGTCGGTGAAGACCAGGTCGGAGATGCCCTCGTTGGTCCGGCGCAGCCGGTGGGCCAGTCCGGCCAGCATCTGCATCGCCACCTCGGGGTGGTCCGCCAGGAAGAGCCGCAGGGCGTCGTTGCCCAGCGAGATGAGGTCGGCGGTGGACACCACGTGGGCGGTGGAGAGGCGCGGACCGGGATCGAACAGGCTCAGCTCGCCGAACATCTCACCCGGACCGAGCACCTGGAGCAGGCTCTCCCGACCGTCGCCCGAGGTGCGTGACAGCTTCACCTTGCCGTTGATGACGACGTAGAGCGAGTCCCCGGGATCTCCCTCGTGGAAGACCACCTCGCCGCGCGCCAGCTGGTGCGGGGTCATCGAGTCTGCGAGCCGCCGCGCGGCCTCCTCGTCGAGGGCCGAGAACAGGGGCGCCTTCATCACGATCTGCCGGTCCACGTGGACATAGTGCCACTACCGGTGGCCGTAGTGCGGGACCGGGTGTGTCACGCGTCACGTCTACGCTGGGGGCGTGAGCAGCCCAGAGACCTCCGTACCCCGCGCCGGGACGGTCGCGCCGGAGCGGAGCACCCCCACCGGTGAGTCCCCTCTGGCGCTGACCCGGCGGGCCCGTCGCACCTACCGCGAGCTGGCCGAGCACTACCCGGACGCCCGGTGCGAGCTGGACTTCGCCGATCCCTTCCAGCTCCTCGTGGCCACGGTGCTGTCGGCGCAGACCACCGACCGCCGGGTCAACGGGGTGACGCCGACGCTCTTCGGGCGCTACCCGGACGCGCGCGCCCTCGCTGCCGCGGACCGCACCGACGTGGAGGCCATCATCCAGCCCACCGGCTTCTTCCGGGCCAAGACCGACAGCCTGCTCAAGCTGGGGACCGCCCTCGTCGAGCGGTTCGACGGGCAGGTGCCCGGGCGGCTCAAGGACCTGGTCACCCTGCCTGGCGTGGGGCGCAAGACGGCCAACGTCGTGCTCGGCGACGCCTTCGGCGTGCCCGGCATCACGGTGGACACCCACGTCGGGCGGCTGGTGCGGCGGTTCGGCTGGACCGAGGAGCAGGACCCCGTCGCGGTCGAGCACGCCGTCGGAGCCCTCTTCCCGCGCAAGGACTGGACCCACCTGTCCCACGTGCTGATCTTCCACGGCCGGCGCACCTGCCACGCGCGGCGACCGGCGTGCGGGGCGTGCCCGGTGGCCGCGCTGTGCCCGTCCTACGGGGCGGGCGAGACCGACCCCCGCGCCGCGGCCAAGCTGGTGCGGACCGAGGCCCGGGCGTGACCGGATACCCCGTCCCGCGGTGGTTGCGCGCCTTCGCCGACGCCGTCCCGGACCTGGACGGCGAACGGTTCAGCCGCTTCCTGCCCCCGCCCGAGGGCGGACGCCGGCACTCCGCGGTGCTCGTCCTCTTCGGTCCGGACCCGGCCGGCGGCGCCGCCCAGGACGAGGCCCGGGTGGTCATCACCGAGCGGGCGCACAGCATGCGCAGCCACGCCGGACAGCCGGCCTTCCCCGGCGGTGCCACCGAGCCGGAGGACCGGCACGCCGCCGACACCGCGCTGCGGGAGGCGTGGGAGGAGATCGACCTCGACCGGGCGAGCGTCGAGGTGCTCGCCGAGCTGCCCACGCTGCACATCCCGGTCAGCGGGTATGACGTCACGCCGGTGGTCGGGTGGTGGAGGTCGCCGGACCCGACCTCCCTGTGGGCCAAGGACCCGCGGGAGGTGGCGCGGGTCGTGCAACCGACGGTCCGTGAGCTGGTGGACCCGGCGCGACGTTTCCTGGTCCGTCACCCGAGCGGGTTCGTCGGACCGGCGTGGGAGGTCGAGGGCCTGCTGGTGTGGGGATTCACGGCGGGGATCCTCGACCGCGTCCTCGACCTGGCCGGGGTGTCCGAACCCTGGGACACCAGCCTGGTGCGGGACCTGCCGGCCTGACCGTCGGGACGGGACGGGGGCGCCACGGTCGGGGCAGGACGCGACGGCCGGGGACGCGGCCGAGGAGGCCGGGACGGGTCAGACCGAGGCGGTCGTGCTGGTGCTGGCGGGCACGGAGGCGCCGCCCGTCGTCGGGGGGCCCTTGAGCTGGGCCGGTGCCGTCTTGAGCGTCTCCATGGTGCGCTGCGCCTGGTCGATCGCCTTCTCCGGCTTGCCCTTGACCTGGGTCACCTGCTTCTTGCCCACCAGCGCCAGGATCCCCGCGATGGCGAAGAGCACGGCGGCGACGATGAGCAGGCCGGCCCACCACGGGAGCCAGATCGCGATGACGCCCGCGAGACCGAGGAAGAGCAGGCCCAGGCCGTAGAGGGCCAGCACGCCGGCCCCCGCGAACATGCCGGCGCCCTTGCCGGCGTGCGAGACGTCCTGCTTGATCTCGGCCTTCGCCAGCTCGATCTCACCACGCATGATCTGCGACAGGTCGGTGGAGACGTCGCTGACGAGCTGTCCGATGGTGCGCTCGCCGGGCGTGCCGGTGTAGGGCTGCTTGCCGGGGTCAACAGGAGTGGCCATGGCTTGGATGCTAACGCCTGCCGGGAGGACATGCAGGTCCGGAGCGCGGCAGGGCGGGAGGTGAGGACCCCGGACGCGGGACGGTGCCCGCCCAGCACCCCCTGTACGTGCCGGGCAGGCACCGTGTCGACCCCGGTCCCGTGACAGCCGGTGGGCCATCCCGTGGGTGGCGCCGCGTCGATACCGTGCACGATGCCACAGGGGGTGGGTGGTCACCAGAGGTCCCAGGTCACGATTTGGCAAGGAGATCCCCGGCGGGCGGCGGTGGGGCCGTCACGGGCGCCTGCTCCTAGAGTTGGGGCCGTGTCCGCACTCCTCTCCGCCCTGCACCAGCTCGCCGACCTGCCAGGGGTGAGGGAGGGCGTCGACGAGGCCCGGGAGGCCTGCACCCGGCTGCGCTGGCACCAGGCCCTGCGCCGGCGCATCCCCGAGGCTGCCGCGGAGTCCAGGGTCCGGGGCTCCACGGCCAGCGCCATGCTCGAGGGGGCGGAACCGGCCGGTTCCACCCTGAGTGCCCGGGTGGTCAGGGACCTGGTTCGAGGGGGACTGGACCTGCAGGAGCGTGCGGACGACCCGGTCTGGCGGGTGCTGCTCGGGGCGGTGCGGGCGACCGCGGCGACCGAGCACGTGGGTGCGGCACAGCTGCGGGCACCCGCCCAGGTGCTCGCGGCCCTGCACGCGGCGGCCACCGGCGACCTCCTGCCGATGTCCCAGGTCGGTCGGCCGCGCTCGGTGGGGGAGGAGTGCCTGGAGTGGACCGAGCTGGGGCCACCACCGGGGCCGGACGAGGTGCACGAGCGGCTCGCCGACGTCCACGCGGTGATCGCCTCGGTCGTCGACGGCGGGGCGCCGACGCTGCTCGCCGCGGCGGTCGCCCATGCAGAGATCGTGACGGTCCGCCCGTTCGTGACGGGCAACGGCGTCGTCGCCCGGGCGCTCGAGCGCACGATGCTGCACGTCGGTGGACTGGACCCCACCGGTGTCGCCGTGCCCGAGGTCGGTCACGCGGACCGTGCGGGGACCGACTACCGGGGAGCCCTCGCCGCCTATGCCACGGGCGGGTCGGACGGGGTCCGTCTCTGGCTGCTGCACAGCGCCGAGGGGGTCCGGCGGGCGGCCGCCGAGGGGGCGAGGATCGCGGACGCGGTGCTGGCCGGACGGCTGGACTGACACTTCCGAGGGCGCAGTTGCATCGCGGCCGAGCGCAGGTGCATACTGGCAGAACAGCGCTCCTCGCAAGAGTCGCAGCGCGGGCGTTCAAGGTCATCCCCCCCTGATCTTGGACGTCGACGGCCCCGGCCCCCCCGCCGGGGCCGTCCCCTTTCCCCCGGCGTCTGCCGGGCTCCGGCTCGCCCGGTCCCCGCGGTCCACATCCGTCGAGCCGCCACAGCGGTCCTCCACAGCCGGGCCCCGAGGCCTGGCTCCGCCCCACGGGCAGCACCGACGCTGGGCGCATGAACGCATCCGTTGCGGACCCGGCCGCCGAGCCGGCGTCCACGCCGTCCGAGGTCGTCGCGGCGCTCGGCCCGCTGGCGTCCCTGGTGGGGCGGAACGAGGTGACCGACGTGCTGGTCAACGGGGACACCGGCGTCTGGATCGACCGCGGGGACGGGGTGGAACGGTCTGCGGTCTCGCTCCACGACGAGCGCAGCGTGCGACGCCTGGCCGTGCGCCTGGCCGGCCTGGCGGGGCAGCGCCTGGACGAGTCCAGCCCGTGGGTGGACGGTCTGCTGCCCGGCGGCATCCGGTTGCACGCGCTGCTACCACCTCTGGTCGACGGAGCGGCACACATCAGCCTGCGGGTCGCCAGACGACGCGCCCCCGACCTCGACCTCCTGCGTGCCTGGGGGACGCTCGACGACCGCGGGCTGGCGGTGGTGCGCGGGGTGGTCGGGGCACGTCGGTCCTTCGTCGTCACCGGGGGCACCGGATCGGGCAAGACCACCCTCCTGGCGGCGATGCTGGCCGACGTGCCCGCCCAGGAGCGGATCGTGGTCGTGGAGGACGTGCGCGAGCTCCAGGTCGACCACCCGCACGTGGTCCACCTGCAGGGGAGGGCCGACAACGTCGAGGGACGCGGTGGCGTCACGCTGACCACGCTCGTGCGGCAGAGCCTGCGGATGCGGCCGGACCGCCTCGTCGTCGGCGAGGTGCGGGGGGCCGAGGTCCGAGAACTGCTGGGAGCGCTGAACACCGGCCACGAGGGGGGAGGGGGGACGGTGCACGCCAACAGGGCCGCCGACCTCGTCGTGCGGATGGAGGCGCTCGGTGCCCTGGCCGGGATGAGCCGGGACGCCGTGCACGCCCAGCTGACGAGTGCCGTCGAGGTGGTCCTGCACGTCGTCCGCCTCGCCGACGGAGGGCGCCGGCTGGACCAGGTCGCAGTGCTGTCCCGGCCCGGGCCGGGAGGGCCCGTGACGAGTCTGCCGGCGCTCACGATGACTCGCGGCGGGTGGCAGCGGGGACCGGGGTGGTCGGCGCTGGGGGAGCTGCTGCGCGAGCAGGAGTGCCACGCATGAGCGGGGTCGGCCAGGTGGCCGGCGGCGCACCCAGCCTGCCGGTCCTCGTCGTCGTGCTGCTGACGCTCGCGTCGGTCCTTCTGCTCCCGCCGTCGCCCGCCGAGGCGCACCGGGACGATGCCGCAGCACGCGACGACGCGGGCGGTCCTGCGGGTCATCGAGGATCTGCCCTGCGTCGTCGTCTGGCGAGCCTGGCCGGCGGTGCACGAGAGCGCGTCGCGGCCGAGGAGGTGCTCGTGCTGGACGGCCTGGCGGCCGCGCTGGAGGCGGGACTCCCGACCGGTCAGGCTCTGCACCTGGCCCTCGACGACGGCGAGCAACCCGGTCGTCGGGCCTGGTCCTGGGACGAACTGCGGCGGGCCTCCGGCGAGGGGCAGCCGCTGGCCCCGGTCTGGGCCCGGGTGGCCCGACGGACCGGCAGCCCCACCCTGTCGG
>DATISK010000105.1:0-3021 GCA_035581545.1 Ornithinimicrobium sp.
AGGACCTGTTGCCCAGGAAGCGCACCGGGTCGAGGGGCTCTCGCGTCCCACCGGCGGAGACGACGACGTGCCGGCCCGCGAGGTCGTCGCGTCCGCCGCCCGGGTCCGGGGGCCCGTCGTCGGCGTCGGGGCCGGACGGCCTCCCCACGACGACCGCGAGGGCGGCGGCGACGATGTCCTCGGGCTCCGGGAGGCGCCCTGGCCCGCTGTCCGTCCCCGTCAGCCGGCCCGCGGCCGGGTCGAGGACCTGCACGCCCCGGTCACGCAGGGTCCCGACGTTGGCGACGGTGGAGGGGTGGCCCCACATCTCGGTGTGCATCGCCGGAGCGAGCACGACCGGGCACCGGGCCACGAGCAGCGTCGTCGTGAGGAGGTCGTCGGCCAGGCCGTGCGCGGCCCTGGCCATCAGGTCGGCGGTCGCCGGTGCCACGAGCACGAGATCGGCCTCCTGGCCCAGGCGGACGTGCGCGACCCCTGGGACGTCGTCCCAGACCTCCGTCGCGACGGGTCGTCCGCTGAGCGCCTCCCAGGTGGCCGACCCCACGAAGCGCAGGGCCGCCCGGGTGGGGACGACGGTGACCTCGTGCCCGGCCTCGGTGAGCAGGCGCAGCACCAGGCACGCCTTGTAGGCGGCGATCCCCCCGGACACCCCCAGGACGATCCGCATACCGGCTGTCCTGGTCAGCTCTCGATGGCGCCCAGGTGCAGCTTGCCCTGGTCGATCTCGTGCAGCGCGATGGACAGGGGCTTGTCGGTCGCGTCCGCCTCAACGAGGGGGCCGACGTACTCGAGCAGCCCCTCGGAGAGCTGGGAGTAGTAGGCGTTGATCTGGCGCGCCCGCTTGGCGGCGTAGATGACGAGGGCGTACTTGCTGTCCGCCCGCTCGAGGAGGCTGTCGATCGGCGGGTTGGTGATGCCGTCCGGATGGGCGATGGTGCCGGTCACGTTCTCACGAATCCTTTGCTGGGGTGGGGTCAACCATCAATGATACGAGTTCCTCGGCGGCGCGGGAAACGTCGTCGTTGACGATGGTCACGTCGAACTCCTCGGCCGCCGCGAGCTCGGTGCGCGCGGTGCCGAGCCGGACCTGGCGCTCCTCGACCGTCTCGGTGCCCCGTCCCACGAGCCGGTCCACGAGGTCGTCCCAGGACGGAGGGGCCAGGAAGACGAACAGGGCGTCGGGCATGGCCTCGCGCACCTTGCGCGCTCCCTGCAGGTCGATCTCGAGCAGGGCGGGCCTTCCCTCCGCCAGCACCTCCTCCACCGGCTCCCGGGGGGTGCCGTACCGGGCCCTCCCGTGCACCAGTGCCCACTCCAGGAGCTGGCCCTCCCTGGTCAGCCGGTCGAACTCGTCGTCGTCGACGAAGTAGTAGTGCTCCCCGTGCACCTCTCCCGGGCGCGGCGGACGCGTCGTGGCCGAGACGGACAGCCAGACCCCCGGGTGGTGCTGCCGCACGTAGGCCGCGACGGTCCCCTTGCCGACGGCGGTCGGTCCGGCCAGCACGACGAGCCGGCGCACCGGCGCGTCGGGACCGTCGACGTCGGGCTGCTGCGCGGGAATCAGTTCTCGCCGAACCGCTCGAGCAGCTGGGCGACCTGGTTGGCCCCCAGCCCCCGGACCCGACGGCTCTCCGAGATGCCGATCTCCTCCATCACCTGGCGGGCCCGCACACGGCCCACGCCCGGCAGCGACTCGAGCAGGGCGGAGACCTTCATCTTGCCGACGACGTCGTTCTCCTTGCCCTCGGTGATGACGTCCTTGAGCGAACCCTGAGCGTGCTTGAGCCGGTTCTTCACGGCCGCGCGCTCACGGCGGGCCGCCGCCGCCTTGGCGAGCGCGTCGGCTCGCTGCTCGGGCGTCAGCTGGGGAAGGGGCACGGTCCAACTCCTCCGTCTGTTGCGGTGCGCGGACGTCCGTCCGCTGCAGGTGAACCTATCCACACCCGGGCAGGTGTGCCAACCCCACACGAGGTGGTCATCGAGGGGACAACGCCTCGTGCAGCCGGTCGGACCACGTGCTGATCGTCCCGGCGAGGGCGCGTGCCTGCGGACCGGCCACGAGGATCCCACGGCTCACCGGCACCAGGACCCGGTCGGTCATGCCGGCGAAGACGCGGGCCACGTCCTGCCCGGAGGCTCCCTGCGCCCCGACCCCGGGAGCGAGCACCGGGGCGCGGGCCGCGGACAGGTCCAGGCCCAGGACGGACGGATCCTCGGGGAGCGTCGCGCCGACGACCAGACCCACGTCGCCGAAGGGCGCCATCCCGGCGTTGTCGGCCCCGACCTGCTCGACCACCCGGGCGGCCACCGTCGGTGACCCCACCTGCTGCACCGACGCTCCCTCGGGGTTGGAGGTCAGCCCCAGCACCCAGACCCCCCGACCGGTCGCGCGGGCCAGGTCGACCGCCGGGCGCAGCGAGCCGTAGCCCAGGTAGGGGCTCAGCGTCACCGAGTCGGCGACCAGCGGGGCACCGTCGGCCAGGTAGGCCTGCGCGTAGGCAGCCATCGTTGACCCGATGTCCCCCCTCTTGACGTCGAGCACGCTCAGCAGCCCACGGTCGCGGCAGCCGGCGAGGACCTCCTCCAGGACCCGCACCCCCTCCGCTCCGTGCCGCTCGAAGAAGGCCGACTGCGGCTTGACCGCCGCGCACCGACCCTGGGCCGCGTCCAGGACCAGCTCGGCGAAGGCCCGCAGCCCGGTCACGTCGTCCGGCAGGCCCCAGTCGGCGAGGAGCTGCGGGTGCGGGTCGATGCCGACGCACAACGGACCGAACCGTCCCATGGCCGCGGCCAGCCGGGCTCCGAAGTGGGTGCTCACGTGATTCTCCTGTCGGGTACGGGGCGGGGGCCGGGGGCGGCCGCCGGACGGGCCTCGACGGCCGCCCGCAGCGTGCTGAGCAGGGTGGGGTCAGCCCACAGGGCCGTCCCCAGCTGGATCGCGGACGCACCCCCCTCGACCGCAGCCCGGACGGTCGCGGGCGAGTGCACGCCACCGGACGCGACGAGCAGCGCGCCGGGCCA
>DATISK010000106.1:0-6025 GCA_035581545.1 Ornithinimicrobium sp.
CCTGCTCTCCAACGCCATCGAGCACGGGGAGGGCCGACCGGTCGAGGTCACCCTGGCCGCGACCGAGCACGTGCTCGCGGTCAGCGTGCGCGACCACGGGATCGGGCTCAGCGAGCAGCAGGCCGCCCACGTCTTCGACCGGTTCTGGCGGGCCGACCCCTCCCGGGACCGCACCACGGGCGGCACCGGCCTCGGGCTGGCCATCGCGCAGGAGGACGCCCGGGTGCACGGCGGCTGGCTGCAGGTGGGCAGCGAGCCGGGCCGCGGCGCCTGCTTCCGGCTCATCGTCCCGCGCCAGGAGCGCTACGTGGTGGCCGAGCAGCCGCCGCCGGTGCCCGGCCCCGACGAGGCGCACCTCGACGCCCAGGTGCCGCCCGTCGTCCTGGCCCTGGCCTCGCGGACGGAGGAGGGGGTATGAGGTCCCTCCGCCGCACCGCGGCCGCGCTCGTCGCCGCGCTCGCCCTGGGTGGCTGCGCGACCGCCCTGCCCACCGACCCGATGCCCCAGCCCGGCCTGTCGGTGGAGGTCCAGCCGCGCCAGGACGTGCAGCGGTTCCTGCCCGCCCCCCAACCGGGTGCCAGCCCGGGAGAGATCGTCCAGGGGTTCCTGCAGGCCAACGTGGGCTTCGCCGACGACGAGGACGTGGCCCGCGAGTACCTCACCACCACCCTGGCCGGCGAGTGGGTGCCGACCCGGGACGTGCTCGTCCTCGAGGGCACCCCCACGATCACCGAGGAGGTCCCGGGCGAGGTGACGGTCACCACGCCGGTCCGGGGCCGGATCGACGAGGAGGGCAGGCTCGTCGAGCAGCCGACGGCGCCCGTCAGCCGTACCTTCCAGCTGCAGCGGGTGGACGGGGAGTGGCGGATCAGCGCCTTCCCCGAGGGCTTCGGGCTGTGGCTCTCGGCCGGGGACCTCGACCGGGCTTTCCGCCCCTCGACGGTCTACTACCTCAACCCGCACCTGGACCTGTACGTCCCCGACGTGCGCTGGCTGGCGCTCGGGGACGGGTTGACGACCTCCCTGGCCCGGACGCAGCTGGCGCCCGTGCCGGCCCACCTCGAGGGGGCGGTGCGCAGCGGCGGCGGGCCGGACCTGCGGCTTGCCGTGGGGGCGGTGCCGGTGGATCCCACCACCCAGATGGCCACGGTCAACCTGCAGGGGTCGGGGCTGTCCGACGACCCGGAGCGGGCCACCGACCTGCGCGCGCAGCTCGGCCACTCCCTGCTGGGTCTGCGGGGGGTGAGCGCGGTGGACCTGCAGATGGGCGGACGCTCCCTGCTGGAGGACGGCGCGATCAACCTGGGCACCGACCTGGGCTACGCAGAGGTGGTGCGCGACACCGACGTGGCGCTGCTGCGGATCGGGGAGGAGCTCAACCTCGTCGACCCGACCCGCTACGACCTGCGCAACGTCCCCGCCGCGTCCGCGCCCGACGTCGAGCTGCCCCGGATCGGGATGTCCTGGACGGGCGTGGCCGCCTCGGCGGACCTGCGCGGGCTGGCCGCCGTCTCGACCGACCGCACCGAGCTGTGGCGCTGGCACGACGGTGAGAGCGAGGTGCACGCCGGCATCGGCGACGCGCTGACCGACCCCAGCTTCGACCCCCACGGCGACCTCTGGGTCGCCGGCACCGCACGCGGCTCGGCGGTCCCGCGGGTGTGGGTCCTCGAGGGCGCCGACGTCTCCAGCCTGGCGCGCCCGGTCGACGTGCCGTGGCTGGCCGACGGCGAACGGGTGGAGGCCCTGCGCATCTCGCCCGAGGGGACCCGCGCACTGCTGGTGGTCCGGGCCGAGCGAGGCTCGGCGCGCGACCGCGTCGTGGTGGCCGGGATCGTGCGCGACTCCCAGGGCCGGGCCACCGCGCTGGCCGAGCCGTGGCTGGCCGCACCCACGCTGGTGGAGGTGGCCTCCGCCCGGTGGGCCTCCACGACCGCCCTCGTCGTCGCCGCGCGACGCAACCAGGACCAGCGCATCGGTGCCTTCAGCGTGCCCCTGGGCGGCTGGGTGGACGAGCTCGGGGAGCAGGCCGGGCTGGTGGACGTGCAGGCCGTGCCCACCGGCCAGAACTTCGTCCCCGTCGTGCGCACCGAGGACGGCCGGATGCACACGCGGGAGGGCACCTCGGGCTGGTTCGGCGCCCGCAACGGGGACGAGCTGATCATCCCCGGGACCTGACCCGGCCGGGCCCGGTGTGGACACCGGCCACCGCAGGCCGCGTCCCCGGGACATGCTGGGGTATGCGGTGGCGCCCGGGGCAGGACCTGCTCCACCTCCTCGAGCTGGCTGCGCCGGCGGCGTGCGCCGGCTGCGCCCAGCCGGGCACCCGGTGGTGCGCGGTCTGCGCCGACGCCCTCACCGCGTCCCCGCCCCGGCGGTGGACCCCCACCCCCTGCCCGCCGGGGTTCCCACCCACCTGGACGGGAGCGGCATACCAGGACCGGGTCCGTCAGGCCGTGGTCGGCTGGAAGGACGGAGGACGTGCCGACCTCACGCCGCTGCTGGCCGGTCCGCTGAGGTCGGTCCTGGCGTGCGCGCTGGGCGACTCGCCCGTGCACCGGGCCGCGGTGCGGAGCGGGACCCCCGTGCCGCTGCTGCCGGCGCCCTCAGCCCGGGCCAGCACCACGGCCAGGGGCGAGCACCGGGTCGGGGTGCTCGTGCGGGCGGCGGGCAGGGGGCACCGGGGGGCGCTGCCCGTCGTGGACGCGCTCCGCCTGGGCCGTCGGGTGGAGGACCAGGCGGGGCTGGGCGCGGACGCGCGGCGGCGCAACCTCTCCGGGGCGGTGGTGGTCCGGACCTCGGCCGCCGCACGGCTGCGGGGCCTGCCCTGCGTGGTCGTCGACGACGTGGTCACGACGGGGGCGACGCTGGCGGAGTGCGCCCGTGCGCTGGCCGAGGCCGGGGCCGGACCGGTGGTCGCGGTCACCCTCGCGGCCACGCACCGACGTCCTCCGCAGGGCCCACGCGCCGCGGCGCGGGGTCCACTGTCCGAACCGTCGGGTCGGGACTAGTGTGGGTGCATGGAAGCACTCCTCGCACGGGCAAGGGGGTGAGGCCGCTGGACCCAGGGCGCCAGGGACGACGCCAGAACGTTTAGCACCACCCACTTTTTGCATGGAGGACTCATGGAACTCACCGTGACCGGTCGCAAGAGGGACGTCTCCGAACGTTTCCGCCGTCACCTCGAGGAGAAGCTCGACAAGATCCCCCAGCTGGCCCCCCGCGTGCGCCGCACCGAGGTGGTCCTGACGCACGAGGCCAACCCCCGCCAGGCGAAGGAGGCCGAGCGCTGCGAGATCACCTGCTTCGTCAACCGGCAGGTCGTCCGTGCCGAGGCTGCGGCCGACGAGGAGTACGCCGCCGTCGACCTGGCCCTGTCCAAGCTCACCGAGCGCCTGCGCCGCATGAACGACAAGCGCCGCATCAGCCACACCGGCAAGCACCGGCTCCCGTCCGTGGCCGAGGCGACCTACGGGTTGCCCACCGACCCCCTCGCCGGGTCGCCGGACGACCAGCCGCCCGCCCAGAGCACCGAGGAGGCGCTCGACGAGGACCTGCAGACGCAGGGCAACAGCCCGATCGAGGTCCGCGAGAAGGTGCACCCCTCCGTGCCGATGACCGTCGGCCAGGCGCTGTCCCACATGGAGCTCATCGGGCACGACTTCTTCCTCTACCACGACGTCGACTCCGACCAGCCCAGCGTGGTCTACCGCCGTCGCGGATGGTCCTACGGCGTGCTGCGCCTGGACCTGAACGGCACCGCCCCGACCGAGCACGACGACGCCGACGAGGACCTGGCCCCCGAGCCCGACGCCGTGGCGTCCTGACCACCGCGTCCTGACGTCCTCACCCGGCGGGGCCCGTCACCGGCGGTGACGGGCCCCGCCGCCGGGGCCCGGGCCGGCCGCACCCGTCGGTGGGCTCTGGCACAGTGGGCCGGATGAGCCGGGTCCCCACGATCAGCCTCGAGCAGGCCCGCCGCACCGCGCTGGCCGCTCAGGGTTTCGCCGACCCACGCCCGGCGCGGGCCACGATGCGCCACGTGCAGCGGGTGGTCGACCGGGTGGGGGTCGTCCAGATCGACAGCGTCAACGTGCTGGTGCGCAGCCAGTACCTCCCCTTCTTCTCCCGGCTCGGGCCTTACGACCGCGCGCTGCTCGACCGTGCGCGTGACGGCGGGCCGGGGAGCCGGGCCCCCCGGCTGGTGGAGTACTGGGTGCACGAGGCCTCGCTCGTGCCGCTGCATACCTGGCCCCTGCTGGCCTTCCGGATGGCCGAGGCGGGGGAGCGCGCCTGGAGCCGCTCCATCGCCCAGAGCCACCCCGGCCTGGTGGAGGCCGTCCTGGAGACCGTGCGCGAGCAGGGTCCGCTCACCTCGCGTGAGGTCGAGGCGCACCTGCCGCACGGCGCCTCCCGCACGGGGGAGGGCTGGGGGTGGAACTGGTCGGCCGTCAAGAAGGCCCTCGAGCTGCTCTTCTGGTCCGGACGCATCACCTCCGCCGGGCGGACCTCGTCGTTCGAGCGCCGCTACGCCGACCCGGTCGACGTGCTGGGCCCCGACCTCGTCAGGCGCCGCGACGAGCTCGGGGAGCAGGACCCCCGGGAGGCGGTGGTGCAGCTGCTCCAGCTGTCGTTGCGGGCCCACGGGCTCGGCAGCAGGCGCTGCCTGGCCGACTACGTCCGGCTGCGCGGCCCCCGGGTGGACGCGGGGCTCGCGACCCTGGAGGACCGGGGTCTGGCCGAACGGGTGCAGGTGCGCGGCTGGGACCAGACGGTATGGCGCGACCCTGCGGCGCGCGCGCCGCGCCGCGTCGCCGGGGCCGCGTTGCTGAGCCCGTTCGACTCCCTGGTCTGGCAGCGGGAGCGCACCGAGGCGCTGTGGGGGATGCGCTACCGGCTGGAGATCTACGTGCCGGCCCACCTGCGGGTGCACGGCTACTACGTGCTGCCCTTCCTGCTCGACGAGCGTCTCGTCGGACGGGTGGACCTCAAGGCGGACCGGGCCACCGGACGCCTGCTCGTCCGGTCCGTCCACTGGGAGCCGGGGGTGGACCGGGTCGCTGCGGGAGGGGCCCTGCAGGAGCAGCTGACCCAGATGGCGGGCTGGCTCGACCTGCCGCGGGTCGACTTTGCCCAATTGTGACGTGCCGTCCGCCCTGAGGTCGTCGTTTCGACACCCCTGCACCCCCGAGGCGTCCTAGGGTCCGAAGCGGTGCGGTCCCACGCACCCAGCCCATCCCCTGCGACACGAAGGACCCTGCGATGACGCAACTTCCCCGTCGACGGCGGGCCGTGGCGGCGACCGGAGCGACGGCGCTCCTGGCCAGCCTCCTGGTCCCCGCGGCAGCCACCGCGGACGGACACGACGCCGTGTTCATCAGCGAGATCCACTACGACAACGACGGCAGCGACACCGGCGAGGCGATCGAGGTCCAGGCGCCGGTGGGCACCGACCTGACCGGGTGGACGGTGGAGCTCTACAACGGCAGCGGTGGCACCAGCTACGGCACGATCCCCCTGAACGGCACCGTGTCCGACGCCGGCGTCGTCAGCGTCCTCCGCAGCAGCATCCAGAACGGTAGCCCCGACGGGCTGGCCCTCGTCGATGCCTCTGGTGGGGTGGTCGAGTTCCTGTCCTACGAGGGGGTGCTCGTCGCGGTCGGTGGTCCTGCCGACGGGCAGACGAGCACCGATATCGGGGTGCAGGAGCCGGGTGACACGCCGGTCGGAGAGTCGCTCCAGCGGGTCGACGGCATCTGGACCGGTCCGGTCTCCAGCAGCTTCGGTGTCCGCAACGGCGCCGCTGACCCTGGGGGACCCGGTGAGCCGGACCCGGTCGACCAGGGGGCCTGCGGGGACGAGGCCACCCTGATCGGGGCTGTCAAGGGCAGCGGCGAGGTCAGCCCGATGACGGGCGCCACGGTGACCGTGGAGGGCACCGTCGTGGGCGACTTCCAGCACGGCGGCTCCTACCGGGGCTACTACGTCCAGGACGCGGGCGACGGTGACGTCGCCACCTCCGACG
>DATISK010000107.1:0-10543 GCA_035581545.1 Ornithinimicrobium sp.
TCCGGGTCGCCGTCGCCCCACACCCGGTCGGACAGGATGTCCTGGTGCCGCTCGTCGATCGGGTCGTCGCAGACGGCCTGGCCCTTGAGGTGGTTGGCGATGGTCCAGACCTGCAGGCCGTTCTTCTCCAGCGTGGCCAGCGTCCCGGCGACGTAGTCGTCGTCGTCCCAGCGCCACGGGTCCAGGTGGTCGCCCCAGCAGGCGATCTCGAGGCCGTCGTAGCCCCACTCGCCGGCGAGGCGGGCCACCTCCTCGAACGGCAGGTCGGCCCACTGGCCGGTGAAGAGGGTGATCGGTCGTGTCATCGTGCGGCTCCTTCCAGGACGGTGCCTCGGTGGTCGGGTATGTCGTGCCGGCGCCCCTCGTCCTCGTCCGAGCGCTCGACGGCGTCCAGGACGCGCTGGACGGCCAGGCCGTCGGCGAAGGACGGGGTCGGCTGCTCGCCGGCGTCGAGCGCGCGCACCAGGTCGGCGGCCTGGTGGACGAAGCCGTGCTCGTAGCCCAGCCCGTGCCCGGGGGGCCACCAGGCGGCGACGTAGGGGTGCTCGGGCTCGGTGACCAGGATGCGGGTGAACCCCTGCTCGCCGGCGGGGGCGTCGGCGTCGTAGTGCTGCAGGACGTTCATCTCCTCGAAGTCGAACGCCAGCGACCCGCGCGAGCCGTTGACCTCGATCCGCATGGCGTTCTTGCGGCCCCACGCCATCCGGGTCGCCTCGAAGACGGCCGGTGCGCCGGACTCGAGCCGTGCGGTGAACAGGGCCACGTCGTCCACGGTCACCGGGCCGCGCTCGCTGCCCGCGACGCCGCTGAGCCCCGAGAAGCTCTCGGCGCGTGGGCGTTCGGGGACGACGGTCTGCAGCATCCCGGAGACGGCCGCCACCCGCTGGCCGGTGATGAAGTGGGTCAGGTCGACGATGTGCGCGCCGATGTCGCCCAGGGCGCCGGAGCCGGCCTTCTCCTTGTCGGTGCGCCAGGACAGCGGCGACTGCTCGTCGGCCAGCCAGTCCTGCAGGTACTGGCAGCGCACCTGCCGGACCTCGCCGATCCGGCCCTCGGCGACCATCCTCTGCGCGAGCGCGACCGCGGGCACCCGGCGGTAGGTGAACCCGACCATGGCCCGGACGCCCGAGGCGGCGGCCCGCTCGGCGGCCGCGGCCATCCGCTCGGCCTCGGCGAGCGTGTTGGCCATCGGCTTCTCCACCAGGACGTGCTTGCCGGCCTCCAGGGCCGCGACCGCGATCTCCTCGTGGGTGTCGCCGGGGGTGCAGACGTCCACCAGGTCGATGTCGTCGCGCTCCAGCACGGCCCGCCAGTCGGTGGCCACCTCGGCCCAGCCCAGCTGCTGCGCGGCCTCCTCGGCGCGGTCCCGCGACCGGCCGACGAGGACCTGCATCACCGGCTGCCGGGGAAGGTCGAAGAAGCGGGGGGCGACCCGCCATCCCTGGGAGTGGGCCCGCCCCATGAAGGCGTAGCCGATCATGGCCACCCGCAGGTGTCCGTCCTTGCCGTCCATCTCGTCCTCTCGCGTCGTCGGGTGCATCGGGTCGGGCCCCGGCCACGTCGAGCGGCCGGGGCCCGGGCGGATCACGACTCGAAGGCGATGTCCAGGTACTGCTCGACGTTGTCGGCCGTCACGACGGGGGCGTAGAGCTGGACCATCCGCGGGACCTCGCTCTCGACGAGGTCGCTCATCCCCTTCTCCTGGGCGACGAGGCGGGCCAGGCGGATGCCGTCCGCGGCCTGGGTCGAGGGGTAGATGACCGTGGCCTCGACGACGCTGTCACCGGACTGGATCTCGCGCATCATGTTGGCCGAACCGGCACCGCCGACGAGGAAGAACTCGTCCCGGCCCGCGTTCTCGATCGCGGCGAGCACGCCGACGCCCTGGTCGTCGTCGTGGTTCCAGATGGCGTCGATCTCGGGCGCGGCCTGCAGCAGGTTGGAGGTCGCCGACTCGCCGCCCTGGACGGTGAAGTCCGCGGCCACCCGGTTGTCGACGTCGAGCCCGCACTCGCCGAGCGCGTCCTCGAAGCCCTGGCTGCGGTCCTGGGTCAGCGGCAGGTTGTCGATGCCGGCGATCTCGGCGACGACCGCGTCGGGCTGGTCGCCGAGCCGCTCGCAGATGTACTCCCCCGCGCTGCGGCCCATGCCGTAGTTGTCACCCAGGACGGTGACCCGGGAGGCCTCCGGCGCGCTGAACTCGCGGTCGACGTTGATGACCGGGATGCCGGCCTGCATGGCCTCGGTGGCGATCTCGGTGAGCGCCGCCCCGTCGAAGGGCAGCAGCACGATGGCGTCGACGCCGTCGTTGATGAAGGTCTGCACCTGGGAGATCTGCAGGTTGACGTCGTTGGTGCCCTCGGCGACCTGCAGGTCGATGTCGTCGTACTCCCCGGCCTCGTCGATCGCCGACTGGGTGATGGACCCCATCCAGCCGTGGTCGGCCGCCGGGGCGGAGAAGCCGATCGTCACGGTCTCCCCGGTCTCGTCGTTGCCGCCGGCCGGGGCGGGGGCCGCCTCGCCGGAGGCCTGGGCCTCGTCGTCGTCCCCGCCGCCGACCTCGTCCTCGGTGTTGCCGGTGCAGGCGGCGAGCAGGCCGACCGAGGCGAGGATCGCGACGGCGCTCGAGGCGCGGGCCGGACGACGGAAGCTGGATGTGCGTGCCATGGGTGTCTCCTTCGACGGTGGTGCGGTTGCGGGTGCTGTGCGGGTGGTCGTGGGTATGGGGCCGGTCGGGTCGCGTGGGCCCGTGGGCAGGGTGGTCAGGACGATCTGGACCGGGCGGCGAAGCGCTGCTGCAGCAGCACCGCGCCGACGATGATCGCCCCCTTGGCCAGCGCCTGCACCGAGATGGACAGGTTGTTCTGGATGAAGATGTTGGTCAGGGTCGCGAAGATGAGGACCCCCAGGACGGTGCCGATGATCGTGCCGCGGCCGCCGATGAGCAGGGTGCCGCCGACGACGACGGCGGCGATGGCGTCCAGCTCGTAGAGGTAGCCGTTCGTCGAGGTCCCGGCCGTGGTGCGGGCCAGCATCATCACTCCGGCGATCCCGGCGGTGAGGCCGCTGAGGGCGAACACCATGACGGTGTGCCGACGGATCTTGATGCCCGCCAGCCGGGCCGCCTCCGGGTTGCCGCCGATCGCGACCGTGCGCCGGCCGAAGGTGGTGCGGTTGAGCAGGAACCAGCCGGCCAGCGCGACGAGCACGAAGATCCAGATGAGGACCGGCACGCCGAGGAGGTCTCCGCGGAAGGCGTCGAGGAAGCCGTCGACCTGCACGATCTGGGTCCGGCGGTCGGAGATGATCTCGGCCAGGCCGCGGGCGGCCACCAGCATCGCCAGCGTCGCGATGAAGGAGACGACCTTGCCGTAGGCCACGATGATCCCGTTGATCGTGCCGGCGGCGGTGCCCACGAGGACCGCGGTGAAGACCATGACGATCCAGTGCGAGTCCTGCGCCATCGTCTGGGTCGCCAGGGTGCTCGCCCACACGGTGGCCAGGCCCATGACGGAGCCGACCGACAGGTCGATGCCGCCGGAGGTGATGACGAAGGTCACCCCGATGCTGATCACGCCGATGATCGCGGCCTGCTGCAGGACGACCATGAGGTTGCTGACGCTGAGGAACCGCTCGCCGGAGGTGACCACGCCCAGGATCAGCAGCGCGGCCAGCGCCACGACCAGTCCCAGGTCGCGGCCGAGGGCGCCCAGGGACAGCTTCCTGCCGGAGCGCCCCGGCCCGTCGTCGGCACCCCCCTCCCGGGGGGCCTGCTGCTGGTCCGGGGACGCCGGGGGGTTCGACGCGTCGTCGGTGGTCGTCATACGTGTGTTCCTTCCATGACCAGGTCGAGCACCCGGTGCTCGTCGATGTCGTCGGCGGGGCCCTGGTGCACGACCCGGCCGTCGGCGATCACCAGCACCTGGTCGCTGAGCTGGAGCACCTCCTCCAGCTCGCTGGACACCAGGACGATGGCGGCGCCGTCGGCCGCGAGCCGCCGGATGAGCCGGTAGATCTCCGCCCTGGCGCCGACGTCCACGCCGCGGGTGGGCTCGTCCAGGAGGAGGACCGAGCAGCCGTGCACCAGCCAGCGGGCCAGCATGACCTTCTGCTGGTTGCCGCCGGAGAGGGTGCGGGTGACGCGGTCCGGGTCGGACGGGACCAGGCCCAGGGCCTCGATCTGCTCGTCGGCGGCGCGCCGCTCGGCCCGCTCGTCGAGCAGACCGCCCCGGGCGAACCGCCCGAAGGTGGACAGCGTGATGTTGCGGAAGATCGGCTCGTCCAGGAGCAGGCCCTGGGACTTGCGCTCCTCGGGGGCCAGCCCGACGCCGGCGTCGACCGCCGCCGGGACCGAGCCGCGGGGGACGTCCCGGCCGGCGACCCGGACGTGTCCGGCGCTGGCGCGTCGGGCGCCGTAGATCGTCTCGAGCACCTCCGAGCGCCCCGCCCCCACCAGGCCCGCCAGGCCGACGATCTCCCCGGGGCGGACGACGAAGGAGACGTCCGCGAAGGTGCCCGCCAGGGTCAGGCCGTCGACCTCCAGGAGAGGCTCCTCGCCCTGCAGGCCGGCGGAGCGGCCGCCGAAGTCGGTCTCGACCTCCCGGCCGGTCATCAGCGAGATGACCTCGGCGGTCGTGACCTCCTCGACGACGAGGTTCGTGGCCACGGTCCGGCCGTCCTTGAGGACGGTGACCCGGTCGCCGATCCGCCGGATCTCGTCCAGCCGGTGGGAGATGTAGATGACCGACACGCCCTCGGCCCGGACGGCCTCCACGACCCGGAAGAGGTTGTCGACCTCCTCGGGGTCGAGCACCGCGGACGGCTCGTCCATGATGATGATCTTCGCCTCGCGGGACATGGCCCGGGCCATGGAGACGATCTGCTTGCCGGCCGAGGACAGCTGCCCCACCTCACGGCCCGGCGGCAGCTCGGGGTGCCCGAGCCGGGCCAGCAGGTCACGGGTGCGGGCGTGCGCCTCGCCGCGGCGCAGGACGCCGCCCTGCTGCAGCTCGTGGCCCAGGAAGATGTTCTCCGCGATGCTCAGCCCGTCGACGACGTCGAGCTCCTGGTACATCGTGGCGATCCCCAGCGTGAGCGCGGCGGTCGGCGAGTCGATGACGACCGCCTCCCCGTCCACGAAGATCTCGCCCCGGTCCGGCCGGTGCGCCCCCGACAGCGTCTTGATGAGCGTCGACTTCCCCGCGCCGTTCTGCCCCAGCAGGCAGTGCACCTCTCCGGGCAGCACCTCGAGGTCCACGCCGTCCAGCGCCTTGGCGCCCGGGAAGTGCTTGACGATGCCCGCCATGCGCAGCAGCGGCTGCGAGGGGGTCGAGTCGACGGTGACCATGCGGGAACACTAGGGGCACTTATGCCGAGCGTCAAGCAAAAGTGCCACATTGGTCATCGCAAGTCCGAGTCGTTGGTGGCAGAATGATCTCAGGCTGCGGCCCCGCAGCCCCGTCGAGCGAGAGTGCTTTACTGCCTGCCATGGCCAGCCCGCCCCTCCCCCTGGTGCCCCCGCGACCCCGTGAGGGGGTGCCGGCGGCGCGACCGGGCGCTCCCTCCACGAGCAGCCCGGGCTCGGTGTTCCAGCTGCTGCGGGACGGTGTGCCACGCACCCGGGCCGACCTGGTCGCCGCCAGCGGCATGGCCCGCTCGACGGTCGCCGGGCGGATCGATGAGCTGCTCGGCACGGGGCTGGTGGTCCCCACCGGTGAGGCCAGCTCCAGCGGCGGGCGGCCGGCGGTGACCTTCGTCTTCGACCCCTCCAGCCGGGTCGTCGTCGGCATCGACCTCGGGGTGAGCCACGCCCACGTCGCGGTCACCGACCTGACCAACCGGGTCCTGGCCGAGGACCTCGTGGACCTGCAGATCGCCGACGGGCCGGAGTCCGTGCTGCGCCGGACCACCGCCCTGGCCGTGCGTCTGCTGGAGCGGGCCGGCCGCTCCCTCGACGACGTCGCCGGCACGGGGATCGGCCTGCCCGGACCGGTCGAGTTCTCCACCGGCCAGCCGGTCAGTCCCCCCGTGATGCCGGGCTGGGACCGCTTCGACGTCCCGGGCTTCCTCGGCCGGAGCCTGCCCGGACCGGTCCTCGTGGACAACGACGTCAACATCATGGCCCTGGGCGAGCACGCCGAGCGCTACCGGGAGGTGGCCGACCTCGTCTTCGTCAAGGTGGCCTCCGGCATCGGGGCCGGCATCATCAGCGGGGGCGCCCGGCAGCGCGGCGCCCAGGGCGCGGCCGGCGACCTGGGCCACGTCGCCGTGCCGGACGGCAACCAGACCCTGTGCACCTGCGGCAACCTCGGCTGCCTGGAGGCCGTGGCCTCCGGCGCGGCCGTGGCGCGTCGGCTGCGCGAGCGGGGGACGGACGTGCAGGACCAGAACGACGTCGTCGCGCTCGTGCGCGCCGGCGACACCGCGACGATCCAGGCGGTGCGCGACGCCGGGCGGGACATCGGCTCGGTCCTGGCCGGCGTGGTGTCCCTGCTCAACCCGTCCGTGCTCGTCGTCGGCGGTCGCATCTCGGCGGTCGGGGAGCAGCTGCTCGCCGGGATCCGGGAGTCGGTCTACCGCCGGTCCCTGCCGCTGGGCACGCACCACCTGCGCATCGTGGGCTCGGTGTCCGGCATGCGGGCCGGCATCGTCGGTGCGTCGGTGCTGGTGACCGACACGCTGCTGTCCGTGGACGGGGTGGACGCCGTCGTCCACGGGCGGGGCTGACGCCCCCCCGCCGCTCCGGGGCTCAGGCCCGCCCGTCCCCGCCGCAGGGCTCAGGCCCGCCCGTCCGCGAACACCCCCTGCAGCCACCGCGCCGAGCGGACCCACTGCTCCTGCGCACCGCCCTCGTGGTCGTTGAACGGGTAGACCTCGACCGTGGGCGGCTCGGGGATCGCGTTGGCCGCCGCGAAGACGGTGGACGGGGGGCAGGTCTGGTCCATCAGCGCCACCGACACCATCGTCGGCGCCGTGATCCGCCTGGCCATCACCACCCCGTCGACGTAGGAGAGCGTCCGGAACACCTGGTCGCGGGCGCCGCGGTGGACCGCGAGGTAGGCGGTGATCTCGGCGTAGGGCGCGGCGTCGGTGATCGTGACCGCCCGCTCGAAGTGGCACAGGAACGGCACGTCGGCCATCACCGCGGCGACCCCCTCGTGCAGCGCGCCGGCCGCCAGCGCCAGCCCGCCGCCCTGGCTCGTGCCGGCCACGGCGACCCGCCCGGGGTCCACGTCGGCACGGGTCAGGACGTGGTCGACGGCCCGGACGGCGTCGGTGACCAGCCGCCGGTAGTAGTAGGTGTGCGGCGACCCGATCCCCCGCGTCATCACCCCGGGGTAGGCGGGCCCGGAGCCGTGCGGGTCCGGCGTCGCGCCACCGCTGCCCCAGGTGGAGGCCTGCCCGCGGGTGTCCATGACCAGGTGGGCGTAGCCGGACGCCGCCCACGCCAGCCGCTCGTGGGCCAGCCCCCGGCCCCCGCCGTAGCCGAGGAACTCCACGACGCACGGCAGCGGCTCCTCCGACGGGGGTGCGACGAACCACGCCCGCACCGGCTCCCCGCCGAAGCCGGGGAGGGTGACGTCCTCGACGCGCAGGGCGGTGACCGGGGTGTCGGCCGGCACGCTCGTGGCGGGGCCTCCCGCGGCCCGCGCCTGGGCCAGCGTGGTGGTCCAGAACTCCTCGAAGTCCTCCGGTTCGGCCACCCGCGGCCGGTAGGTCCGCAGCTGCTCCAGGGGCAGGTCGGTGTGCACGCGTCTCCTCTCAGGCCGCCAGGAAGGCGGCCGGTCCGGTCACGACCCGGCTCAGGTGCAGCAGCGCCCCGCCCGTGGCACCGGGGACGTCGTCGGCGTCCCGGACCACCTCGAGCGGCATGAGGTCCGCGGCCATGACCCGGGCGCGCAACCGCTCCGTGACGGTCGGGGTGATGCGCGCGGCCAGGTCGCCGATCTCGCCGCCGAGCACGATCGTGGGCACGTCCAGCAGGTTGACGACGCCGGCGAGCACCACCCCCAGGGCCTCGGCGGCCAGGTCGATCGCCTTCCGCGCGGCCGCGTGCCCCTCCTCGGCCAGCCGGCCCAGCTCGGCGAGCGTCGTCCCGGGCGGCAGCCCGGCGCGGCGGGTCATGGCCAGGCGTCCGGCATACCGCTCCAGGCACCCGTCCGACCCGCACGGGCAGGGGTCCCCGCCCGGACGGAACGGCATGTGCCCGATCTCCCCGGCGAAGCCGTGCAGCCCCGTCTGCACGCGCCAGTCGGTGACCACCGCCCCGCCGATGCCGATCTCGCCCGAGACGTAGACGAAATGCCCCGACCGCCCCCGCCGCCCCGGCGCGGGCTGGGCGAACGCGTGCGCCGCGAGGTTGGCCTCGTTGGCCAGGCTCAGGGGTATGCCGTCCAGCCGGCCCCGCAGGCCGGCCCCTGGTGCCAGGTCCCGCCACCCGAGGTTGGGGGCGCGCAGCAGCCGTTCGCCGGAGGCGTCCACGACGCCGGGCAGCGCGAGCCCGGCCCCCAGCACACGGCCGCCCTCGGGCGCGGCGGCGAGGACGTCGGCCAGGTGCGCGTCGAGCAGCGCCAGCCCGGTCGCCGGGTCGGAACCGACGAGGTCGGGCTCGGAGCGCGACTCGGCCACCACCCGTCCGCGCAGGTCGAGAAGCCGGGCCGCCACGTGCGCGGCGTTGATCTGCAGGCCGACCGCGCACACCCTGGTGGCGGGCAGCAGCGGGGTGGCCGGGCGCCCCGGCCCCGCCAGCAGCGCGGGTCCCTCCTCGAGGAGGCCGCCGGCCACCAGCTCGTCGACGAGGCGGGAGACCGTCGAGCGCGTCAGCCCGGTCGCGGCCGCCACGCCCGCCCGGGACGGCGGCTCCTCGGCGGCGCAGACCGCCCTCAGCACGACGGCCAGGTTGGCCTCGCGCAGGGTCGACTGGTGGGCCAGGACCGGCAGCGTCGGCACCTGGGCCGGGCCCGGGACCGACGGGGAGGCCGAGGGAGACGACGGGACCGTCGCGGGGACCGGGTGCATGGGCGCAAGCCTACGCATCGCGACCTGTTGCGCGGGGGTGTGTCCCGGGTTAGTTTCTTCCCGATAGTTTTGCGACGCAACCAACGATGGAGGCGCACCCATGGCCAGTGGCCCCCCCTGGGGACCGCCCTTCCCGCTCCGGTCCCCCCGGCCCGACCCGAGCCTGGCCCACCGCAGCGCCGCGGCCACGCTCGAGGTCCGCGGCAGCACGGGGCACCCGCTGGTGGACACCGAGGTCGTCCTGGCGCAGGTGGACCACGCCTTCGGCTTCGGCTGCACGGGCTTCGAGCTGCTGCCGCCCGGCCCGTCCGAGGGAGGCGCCGAGGAGCCCCCCGGCGGCCGCGAGGGGATGGCCACCCAGTGGCTGGACCTGTTCAACACCGCGACCCTGCCCTTCTACTGGCGTCAGTTCGAGCCGACCGAGGGTCGCCCGCAGACCGAGCGGCTCCGGGAGGGTGCCCGCTGGTTCCGCGAGCGCGGGGTCCGGGTGAAGGGGCACCCCCTGGTCTGGCACACCCTGGCGCCCGGCTGGCTGCTGGGCCGCGACCTGGAGGAGGTGGAGCGGCTGCTGCGGGAGCGGATCACCCGCGAGGTCACCGACCTGGCCGGGCTGGTCGACACCTGGGACGCGATCAACGAGGTCGTGATCATGCCGGTGTTCACCGCCGAGGACAACGCGGTCACCCCGCTCGCCCGACGCCTGGGCCGCACGGGCATGGTCCGGCTGGCGTTCGAGACGGCCCGGGCCGCGAACCCCTCGGCCACCCTGCTGCTCAACGACTTCGACCTGTCGACCGCCTACGACACCCTCGTCGAGGGGGTGCTGGAGGCCGGGGTCCGGGTCGACGCCCTCGGGCTGCAGAGCCACATGCACCAGGGCTTTTGGGGCACGGAGAAGACCCTGGAGGTGCTCGAGCGGTTCTCCCGCTACGGCCTGCCCCTGCACCTGACCGAGACCACGCTCGTCTCCGGCGACCTCATGCCGCCGCACGTCGAGGACCTCAACGACCACGTGGTCGCTCCCGGCGGCTGGCCGAGCACGCCCGAGGGCGAGGCCCGCCAGGCCGAGGAGCTCGAGCGGCACTACCGGACCGTCCTGTCCCACCCGTCGGTGGAGTCGGTCACCTGGTGGGGGCTGTGGGACCGGGGCGCCTGGCTGAACGCACCGGCCGGGCTGGTCCGCGCCGACGGCACCCCGAAGCCCGCGTACGAGGCCCTCCGTCGCCTGGTCAAGGACGAGTGGTGGCTCTCGCCCACCACGGTGCGCACCGACGCGCAGGGTCGGGTGCGCCTCTCGGGCTGGCACGGCCGGTATGCCGTGCGCCTCCCCGGGGGCGGAGAGGCCGCCACCGTCGAGCTGACGCCCGGGGCCGACCACCTCGTCGCCCGGCTGCATCCCGACACCTCCTGAGCCGCGCCCCCACCGGCTGGCACCCGCATACCCCGACCCGCACCACCCACCACCACCCGAGGAGAGAACAGTGCGACACCCGTCCCGAACCCTCGTCGTGGCCGCGGCCACGAC
>DATISK010000108.1:0-4893 GCA_035581545.1 Ornithinimicrobium sp.
GCTGGCTGACCAAGCAGTTCTTCACCGCAGCCGGGCAGATCCCCATCGACCGCTCCGGCGGCAGCGCCTCGCTGGTCGCCCTGGACAAGGGGCTGCAGGTCCTGCAGCAGGGGGGCCTGTTCGGCATCTACCCCGAGGGCACCCGGTCGCCGGACGGTCGGCTCTACCGCGGCAAGACCGGCATGGCCCGGCTGGCCGTGACGGCCGACGTGCCGATCGTCCCGTGCGCGATGATCGACACCGACAAGGCGCAGCCCACCGGTCAGCGCATCCCCAACATCGTCCAGGTGGGCGTGCGGATCGGCCGTCCGATGCACTACCCGCAGTACGCCGGTCAGGCGGAGAACCACCAGGCGCTGCGCGAGATCACCGACGACGTGATGCGCGAGCTGCAGCGGCTCTCGGGCCAGGACTACGTCGACGAGTACGCGGCGAGCGTCAAGGGGCGCCTGGCGGCCCGCGCCCGGGGTGGCATCGAGCAGGCCCGCGAGGGGCTCGAGCACGCGCGGGAGAACATCGAGCAGGCCCGGGAGCGGGCACGGGCCGGGATCACCGAGGCCGCGGACAAGGCCCGCGAGGGGCTGGCGTCCCGGCGCGCGCGGCAGGAGGGCGAGCCGGCCGACCCCTCGGGACCGCAGGACCGTGGCTCCGCAGCGCCGCCCCCAGCCTGACGCTGCGTCATACCCATCGCTGTTCGTCTCCTACCATGGTGCGGGTGAGCACCGACACCACCGGCGTCGTCCCCGTCCCCGGGACCGCCATCGACTGGCCAGACCTCCCGGCGAAGCAGCAGCCCAGCTGGGACCCCGCCGAGCTCGCGCAGGTCCTCTCGGTGCTCGGCACCTATCCGCCGCTGGTCTTCGCCGGCGAGGCCGACCTGCTGCGGGAGCGGATGGCAGCTGTCGCGGCCGGGAAGGCGTTCACCCTGCAGGGCGGCGACTGCGCCGAGACCCTCGCCGACGTCACCGGCCCCAACATCCGCGACCGGATCAAGACCATCCTGCAGATGGCGGTCGTGCTGACCTACGGCGCCGGGACGCCGATCGTCAAGGTCGGCCGGATGGCCGGGCAGTTCGCCAAGCCGCGCAGCCAGGACACCGAGACCCGCGGCGGGGTGACCCTGCCCGCCTACCGCGGCGACATGGTCAACGGCTTCGAGTTCACCCCGCAGTCGCGCCGGCACGACCCCGACCGGCTGCTGCGGGCCTACCACGCCAGCTCGGCGACGCTGAACCTCGTGCGCGGCTTCACCAGCGGCGGCTTCGCCGACCTGCGCAGCGTGCACGCCTGGAACAAGGGCTTCATCCAGGGCCCGGCGCAGAAGCGCTACGAGCAGATGGCGAACCAGATCGACCGGGCGGTGCGCTTCCTGGAGGCCTCGGGGGTGGCCGACGCCGAGGAGATGCGCCGGGTGGAGTTCTTCTCCGCCCACGAGGCGCTGGTGCTGGACTACGAGCGCCCCATGGTGCGCCGCGACCACCGCACCGGCCTGCTCTACGACACGGCCAGCCACTTCGTCTGGGTCGGCGAGCGCACCCGCGAGCTGGACGGCGCGCACATCGACTTCGTCTCCCGGGTGCAGAACCCGGTCGGCATCAAGCTCGGCCCGACCGCCGACCGGGACACCGTGCTGGCGCTGATGGACAAGGTCGACCCCGAGCGCACCCCGGGCCGGCTGACGTTCATCACGCGGATGGGCGCCGACCGGATCCGCGACGTGCTGCCGGCGCTGCTGACCTCGCTCGGGGAGGAGGCCCACCGGGTCAGCTGGGTGTGCGACCCGATGCACGGCAACACCTTCACCTCGCCGAGCGGGCACAAGACCCGGCGTTTCGAGGACGTCGTGGAGGAGGTGCGCGGCTTCTTCGCCTCGCACGCCGAGGCCGGCACCCACCCCGGTGGCATCCACGTCGAGCTCACCGGCAACGACGTGACCGAGTGCGTCGGCGGGGTCAACCCGGTCGACCTGGACGACCTGGGCCTGCGCTACGAGACCCTGTGCGACCCCCGGCTGAACCACCAGCAGAGCCTGGAGCTGGCCTTCGTCGTCGCCGAGATGCTCGAGCGGGGCGTCCACTAGATGGCCTCCCCCCGGCACGGCGTGCTCGCCGACCTCCGGTCGGACACCCTCACCCGACCGACCGCCGCCATGCGCGCCGCGATGGTCGACGCGGAGGTGGGTGACGACGTCTACGGCGAGGATCCCACGGTCGCCCGCCTGGAGGCCCGCGTCGCCGAGCTGCTCGGCCACGAGGCGGCGCTGTTCATGCCCACCGGGTCGATGGCCAACCAGGTCGGGCTGCGGCTGCACGCCGGCCCCGGCCAGGAGATCGTCACCGACCACCTCGCGCACGTGCTGCGCGCCGAGCTCGGTGCCGCGGCCGCCTTCTCCGGCATCACCAGCCGCAGCTGGGTGGCCGAGCGTGGGCTGCTGGACGTGGAGACCGCGCTCGCGGTGATGGTCCCCGACGGCGGTCCCTACCAGGTGAGCACCGCGTGCGTCGTCGTGGAGAACACGCACAACTTCGGCGGCGGCACCGTCCAGCCGCTGGCGGACATGCGCCGGCTGCGGGAGGCCACGGGCCGGGTGGGCGTGGGCGTCCACCTCGACGGGGCGCGGCTGTGGAACGCCTCGGTGGCCACCGGCACGCCCCTGTCCGACTACGGCACCTGCGCCGACACCGTCTCGGTCTGCCTGAGCAAGGGGCTGGGCGCGCCGGTCGGCTCGGTCCTGGCCGCGGACGCCGCGCGGATCCAGGAGGCCCGGGTATGGCGCAAGCGCCTCGGTGGCGGCATGCGTCAGGTCGGCATCCTCGCGGCCGCCGGGCTGCACGCCCTCGACCACCACGTGGAGCGGCTCGCCGAGGACCACGCCCGCACCCGTCGGGCTGCGGCGACCCTGGCAGGTGCCGTCCCCGCGGTCGTGGACCCCACGGTCGTGGAGACCAACATCCTCGTCCTCGACGTCGGGGCGGCCGGCTGGGCGGCGCCCGCGTTCGTCGCCGAGGCCACCGAGGCCGGGGTGCTCGGCTACCCCACCGGCCCGCGGCACGCCCGCTACGTCTGGCACCTCGACGTGGACGACACCATGACCGACTCCGCCGTGGAGGTCCTCGCCGGACTGCTGCGCCGCGGCCCCGCCTGAGCGGTCCGGGACGTGGCCACGCGGGGAGCCGACGGACCGGGGGAGACGCAGGCCCTCCCGCCCGGCCAGCGGCCGGCAGGGCGGTGGCAGGCCTCGCACTACGGCAAGGTCCCGCAGGTCGACGGCGACCGGTGGCGGCTCACCGTCCGGGGGGCCACCGCCGACGGCGGGCTGACCGTGGTGGACCGTGGGATGCTCGCGCAGCTGGAGTTCGTCGAGGTCGCCGCCCCCCTGCACTGCGTCGACCGGCACAGCGTGCCCGGGCTGCGCTGGGGAGGGGTGCGGCTGGCGGACATCGTCGGGACGGCTCCTCCCGAGGAGGGGGCCCGGCACGTGCTGCTGGCGGCCGCCCGCGGCTACTCCTCGGCCGTCCTCCTCGAGGACCTGCTCGCCCCCGACGCCCTGCTGGCCACCCACGTCGACGGGGAGCCGCTGACCCGCGAGCACGGGTGGCCCGCCCGGGTGGTGCTGCCGCACCTCTACGGGTTCAAGGGTCCGAAGTGGATCGCCGAGATCAGCTACCACCACACCGAGCAGCAGGGCTACTGGGAGGCCCGCGGCTGGCACCCCCGCGGCCGGGTCGACCTGGAGGAGCGCTGGGCCCACCAGGGCTGAGCGCTCACACGACGGCGAGCACGACCTCCGTCCCCGGGGCCACCTCGGTGCCCGGCTCGACGGACTGCTCGCGGACGGTGCCGAAGAACCCGCCGCGGACGTCCTCCCGGACCACCGTGAGCCCCAGCTCGGTCAGCTCGGTCTGCGCCGAGGAGAACTGCCGTCCCACCACGTCGGGCACCTCGACCAGCTCGGGCCCCTGCGAGAGCACCAGCCGCACGGTCGTGCCGCGCTCCACCTGCCCGGGCCCGGGGGACTGGCTGACCACCGCACCCTCGGGCACCTCGTCGTCGAAGACCCGGTCGGGGGAGATCTCGACCAGCAGACCGGCCCCGGTCAGCGCGTCCCGGGCGGCCTGCTCCGTGCGCCCGCCGACGTCCGGGACCTCGACCGGTGCGGGGCCGTCGGACACCACGACCGCCACGGCGGTCCCCGGCGGCTGCGGCGTGTCGACGGCCGGGTCGGACTGCAGGACCGTCCCCGCAGGCACCGTCTCGTCGAAACGGCTGGTCCGCGCGCCCAGCTGGAGCTCGACGTCCGCCAGGGCCTGCGTCGCCTCGTCCACGGTGAGACCGGCCAGGCGCGGCACCGCATACCTCTCCGGGCCCTGGGAGACGACGAGCCGCACGTCGGTGCCGTGCCGCAGCTCGGTGCCCGGCCGGACGTCGGCCGAGACGACCGTGCCGGCGGGCACCTCCTCGGAGAAGTCGCGCTCGACGACCGGGTCCAGCTGCTGGGTGTCCAGCGTCCCCCGGGCCTGCTCCTCGGTCAGCCCGACCACGGTCGGCATCGGCGAGTGCACCGCCGGTCCCTCGGTGAGGTACCAGTAGCCGTACGCCCCGCCCGACCCGAGCACCACCAGCAGCAGCGCGAGCACCCAGGCCGCAGCACCTCCCCGGCGGCGAGGCGCCGGCGTGTCCCGGTCCTCGGCGGGGTACGCGGTGGCACCGCGGTCCGGGCGCCTGCGGGCGGGGTCGGCCCCCGACCCCTGCGCCCCGGGGCGACGGCCGCCGCGGGGCGCGCGGTTGCCGGTCGTGCGGGCGTAGTGCCCCTCGGCGGCGGGAGCGCCCGACCGGCGGCCGGCCCCGCCGTCCCCGGCGGTGGGGATCTGCCGGGTCGCGTCCTGCGGCTGC
>DATISK010000109.1:0-13783 GCA_035581545.1 Ornithinimicrobium sp.
TCCCGAGTCCGAGATCGGCCAGCACCCGCCGCAACGCCCCCGCGGGGTCGGACAGCACGACCCGAGGATCGTGCTCCAGGGGCGGCTCGGTCCCCTGGCCGGCCAGCTCCTGCCAGTCCAAGGACTCCCCCGCCGCACACCCCTCGGGGTCGTACGGCTCGATCTCCTCCCAGGGCACCTCGGCCGTCAGCGTCGTCCGGCCCACGCCGGCATCCCGCCCGGTCCACGTCACCCCCGAACCACCGCTGCGGCCCACCGTCCTCACCTCCCCAGGTGTCCTCTCCCACCTCCATGCTAGTACATGTGTTCGAACGTTGCGACGATTCATCCACAGCGTGTCGCCCCCACCGCCCCCACGCGCAGACGTGGGGGCGTGGGGGCGTGGGGGCCGGCCGACGCTCAGGTCACGGCACGAGCAGCAGCTTG
The DNA here is from genome assembly GCA_035581545.1 of Ornithinimicrobium sp. GTDB lineage: Bacteria > Actinomycetota > Actinomycetes > Actinomycetales > Dermatophilaceae > Ornithinicoccus. Next base: position 427 of record DATISK010000109.1, read on the forward strand.
CCCGTCGTCCCGCCCGCCTCGAGATCCTCGTGGGCCCGACGCGCGTCGGCGAGCGGGTACCGACCGCCGATCCGCAGCCTCAACGAACCGTCGGCCACCCCACCGAGGACGTCACCGGCCCGCCAGAGGAGCTCCTCGCGGTCGGCCGCGTAGTGGGCGAGCGTGGGCCGCGTCAGGAACAGCGACCCGGCATGGTTGAGCACCATCGGGTCGACCGGAGGCACCGGTCCGCTGGCGGCGCCGAAGAGCGCCATCATCCCGCGCGGTCGCAGCACCGCGATCCCGGCGTCGAAGGTGTCCTTGCCCACCCCGTCGTAGACCACGTGCACGCCCTCACCACCGGTCAGCCGCAGGACCTCCTCGGCCAGGTCCACCTCGCGGTAGAGCACGACCTCGTCCGCGCCGGCCTCCTTGGCCAGCTCGACCTTCGCCTCGCTGCCCACGGTGCCGATCACCCGCACGCCCTTGTCCCGCAGCAGCTGGCACATCAGCAGACCGACCCCACCGGCGGCGGCCGTCACCACCGCCGTCTGCCCCTCCTTCGCCTCGAACGTCGAGTTCACCAGGTAGTGCGCCGTCATCCCCTGCAGCATGACCGCGGCGCCCAGCTCGAGGTCCATGCCCGCGGGCACCGGGACCACCCGCGCGGCAGGGACCACGACCTGCTCGGCATACCCGCTCCCGGGGGCCATCGCCCACGCGACACGGTCGCCGACCTGCACGTCCTCGACACCCTCACCGACCGCCGAGACCGTGCCCGACCCCTCGTTGCCGCCGACGAACGGCAGCGGCAGGGGATACCGCCCGCTGCGCTGGTAGACGTCGATGAAGTTGATCCCGCCGGCAGCCAGGTCGACCCGGACCTCGCCGGGGCCGGGCTCGGGGGTCTCCCGCTCGACGAGGGTGAGGGCCTCGGGCCCTCCGGGCTGCTCCACGATGACTGCGCGCATGTCTCGACCCTACCCAGGCGGCGGACCGCGGATCGTCCCAGCCACCCCCGACAGCTCCTCCGCGTCCACCCGCACCGCCGGCAGGAGAGCGACCGCCGACACCCCGACGAGCCCGTGGCCGGCGCTGAGGGCGCTGGTCATCGGGTTCTTCATGATCCTGGGGGACATCCCGATCGTCTCCGTGGCCGCGCGGGCCCTCATGGACAGCTTCGACGCCGGCGTCGAGGAGGTGCTCCGGGTGGCCTCCGGCCACCTGCTGGGGTATGCGGTGCCCGCTCCTGGTCACCCGGACGCCTGGTCGGCCGGACCCATCCCTCAGCCCCTCATCACGAACGACTCGACCCCTCGACGTCACGCCGGCCGGGCTGGACGACCTCCACCACGCCCGCGACCGCCTCGTCGACCGAGTCCACCCGCACCGGCGGACGACCCGGTCCGTCGATGCCGGTCAGCAGCTGCGGTTCCCAGCCCAGCAGGACGACCGGCACCCCGGTGCGGCAGGCGAGGGCGACCTCGCTGAGCGTCCCCCAGCTCGACCCGACCGCCACGAGCGCGTCGCTGGCCCGGACGAGCAGACCGTTGCGCAGCTCACCCAGGCCCGTGGGCAGGGTGACCGTGTGGTGCGGGTCGGCCGCCTCGCGGTCGGACCCGGGCAGCAGCCCGATGCTCAGCCCGCCCACCTCGTGGCACCCCGTCGCCGCCCCTGCCATCACACCGTCGAGGCCGCCGGTGACCACGATGAACCCCACCTCGGCCAGGGCCCGACCGAGGTCTCTCGCCACGTCTACCTGCTGCGCGGACGCACCCGCGCCGGGCCCGACGACCCCGACGTAGGTCCGCCGGTCAGCTGGGGTGGCCGGCGAGCTCGGCATCGTCGCCATCAGGGCCGCCGACGCCCGCCGTGGCCCCTGACCCTGACGTCTCCCGGCGCCCGGTGATCGCCCGGACCACACTCCCGGCGACGATCATCGCCAGCGCCCCGCCGAAGATCCACGCGAACGGCGAGGGGTCCTGCGAGCGGTCGGTGCTGCGGCTCATCTCCTGCTCCTTCGTCCCGGCGTCGACGTCCACGGCACGACACCTCCCGTCCAGTGTGGCCGCTCAGACCTCGAACGTCACGCCCTGGGCGAGCGGCAGCTCCCCGGAGTAGTTGACCGTCGTGGTGACCCGCCGCATGTAGGCCTTCCAAGCGTCCGACCCGGACTCACGCCCGCCACCGGTGTCCTTCTCCCCGCCGAACGCCCCGCCGATCTCTGCTCCCGACGTGCCGATGTTGATGTTGACGATGCCGCAGTCCGAGCCCTCCGCCGAGCAGAACAGCTCGGCCTCGGCCTGGTCCTGGGTGAAGATGCTCGAGGAGAGCCCCTGGGGGACGGCGTTGTTCATCGCCACCGCCTCCTCGAGGGTGTCGTAGGTCATCACGTAGAGCAGCGGGGCGAACGTCTCGGTGTGCACCACGTCCGTCTGCGAGGGCATCCGCACGACGGCCGGGCGCACGTAGTACGCCTCCGGCGCGTCCTGCTCCAGCACCCGCTCTCCCCCGACGAGCAGCTCTCCCCCGTCCGAGACGGCCCGGTCGATCGCCGCACCGAACGCCTCGTAGGAGCGACGGTCGAGCAGCGGGCCCACCAGCGTGCCCGGATCGGCCGGGTCCCCCACCGGCAGGCTCCCGTAGGCGGCGACGAGCCGGTCCGTGAGCTCCTCGGCGACGTCGGCATGGGCGACGACCCGCCGCATCGTCGTGCACCGCTGCCCCGCGGTCCCGGCCGCGCTGAACACGATGCCCCGGACGGCCAGGTCGAGGTCGGCGCTGGGCGCGACGACGGCCGCGTTGTTGCCACCGAGCTCGAGCAGGCTCCGCCCCAGCCGCTCGGCGACGACCGGCCCGACGGACCGGCCCATGCGGGTCGAGCCGGTGGCGCTGAGCAGGGCGACACCCCGGTCCGCGGCCAGCGCCTCCCCGACCTCCGGACCGCCGAGCAGCACCTGCGAGAGCGCCGCCGGATGCCCGGCCTCCCGCACCGCCCGCCCCAGCAGCGCGTCGGCGGCGAGCGCGCACAGCGGCGTCCGCTCGGACGGCTTCCACACGACCGGGTCGCCGCACACGAGGGCGACCGCGGTGTTCCACGACCACACCGCGACCGGGAAGTTGAACGCCGAGACCACCCCGACGACCCCCAGCGGGTGCCACGTCTCGCTCAGCCGGTGCCCCGGCCGCTCCGAGGGCATCGTCCGTCCGTAGAGCTGGCGCGACAGCCCCACGGCGAAGTCGCAGACGTCGATCATCTCCTGCACCTCGCCGAGCGCCTCCGAGGTGACCTTGCCCGCCTCGATGCTCACCAGGGTGGCCAGGTCCGCCTGGTGCTCGGTCAGCAGTTCGGCCCAGCGCTTGACGAGCGATCCGCGCGCCGGGGCCGGGACCGAACGCCATACCTCGAACGCCTCCCGCGCACGCCGCACGGCCTCCGGCACCTCGTCGCGCCCCACCCGGGCGAGCGAGGAGACGACCGTGCCGGTGACCGGGGAGCGGCCCTCCGGGGTCCCCGCGCGGGCATCGAGGTCGACACCGCAGGCCCGGGCGGCGGTCTCGGCGCGGGCGCGCAGGTCCTCGGCCGAGGGCAGGGTCGCGGGTATGGGGTCGGGCTGGGACGGCACGGGGCGGGCACCTCCGGGGTGACGCGGGCGAGGCGGGCCGGTCGGCCCGAGCACCCTCACCCTGCCACAGCCGACCGACGACCCTCAGCGCTCGTACCGCGGCCTCGGCGGTTGCGGCCGCTGCCGGGCGAACTCCCCACCCGCACGGCCGCCGTAGGGGCGCCCGTGATCGGCATACTCCTCCCGTCGGTAGGTCGACGACCAGCCCCCCACGGAGACGACGGACCCGGTCCGCAGCGGTACGGGCCGGTCGACCTCCGCACCGTGCACCCGGACGGGAGCCCCCGGCACGGGGACCACCTCGTACTCGTCGGTGGCGGGGTTGCGCCGCACCTGCAGCTGGCCGGGCGCCAGCCCGTCGAGGACCAGGTCGTCCTCAGGTCCGCCCCCGACCGTCGTGGTGCCCCGGCGCAGGTCCAGCTCCCTGCGCGCCCCGCCCTGCTCCGGGGGCGCCGTGTAGTAGACGAGGCGCGGACGCCCGCCGCCGAGCGGGTCGTGGGTGGTCGTGACGTGCCGCCGGCGGGGAGGGGCGAGGGTGGGCGCGAGCGGCCAGGGGGTGGACGGTGGCACCAGCCCCCGCAGCGACGGCGCGCCCTCGTCCCCCTTGGACCGGGCCAGGCGCAGGGCTGCCCGCCGGTCGTGCAGCGCGATGTGGCGCGAGCCGGTCACCGCCCGGTCCAGGATCGAGGCGCGGACGCGACCCAGCGACAGGATCCGGCCCTGATCGCCCTCGAGGACCACCGTCAGCCCGTCTTCGGCGAGCAGCCGTGCCACGTCCCGCACGGGGTCGACGGTCGTGCGCAGGTCCGCGCCCATCGGCAGCTCGTCCAGACCCTGCAGGTGCACCGTGAGCGTCGACCCCGACCCGGTGATCCGGCCGGTCAGCCGCCGGCCGGGGTCGTCGTCGGCGCGGCCGGTGTCCACGGTCAGCGTGAGATCGGCCTCCACCCGCAGGGAGGGGGCGCCCGGTCCCGCCGACGCCGTGGTGGGCGCGGACACGTCCGTCACGCCCTCTCGTGGCCGGCGCCGTCGACGGACGCGGTGCCGCCGGCGTGCTCCTCGGTGGTGATCCGCAGCGTGCCGTCCAGCTTCCAGGTCGCCCTGGGCGCGTCGGAGCCGGTGTCCCTGGGGACCTCGACGGCCATGTCGACGAAGCTGTAGTTGATGGCAGCGCCCTGGCCGGTGAGATAGCTCCACATCTCCTTGGCGAGGTCCGTCCACGAGACGGCGTCGGCCGGTGCCGAGGGGGGTCCGCCGGGGCTGACGGTCGTGCGGGCGGGGCTGGTGATCTCGGTCATGGGGTTCTCCTTGGTCGATCTTTGGACAACCTTTGTCCAATGTCTGTCAGTGTGGCACCACGCGGGTCCGGACGCAAGGGGCACCCGTAGGGTGGGCCGATCACCTCATACCCCCAGGAGCGCACCGTGGCCCGGCTGAGCACCACCGACCTGCCCGTCGACCTCATCGACCTGGACGCCGTCCTCAGCGACGACGAGCTCGCCGTGCGCGAGAGCGTGCGCGAGGTCTGCGCCGAGCACGTGCTGCCGCACGTGGCGGAGTGGTACGAGCAGGGGCGGGCGCCGGTGCGCGAGCTGGCCCGTGTGTTCGGTGCGCACGGGCTGATGGGCATGCACCTGAGCGGCTACGGCTGCGCCGGCATGGGTGCGGTGGACTACGGGCTGGCCTGCCTGGAGCTGGAGGCGGCCGACTCCGGCGTGCGCTCCCTGGTGTCGGTGCAGGGGTCGCTGGCGATGTACGCGATCTGGCGGTTCGGCAGCGAGGAGCAGAAGCGACGGTGGTTGCCGTCGATGGCTGCCGGCGAGGCGATCGGCTGCTTCGGCCTGACCGAGCCCGACCACGGCTCGGACCCGGGCGCGATGCGCACCCGGGCCCGTCGCGACGGCGACGACTGGGTGCTGGACGGGTCCAAGATGTGGATCACCAACGGCTCGGTCGCCGACGTCGCGGTCGTGTGGGCCCGCACCGAGGGCGACCCGGACGGCGAGGACACCGTGCGCGGGTTCGTCGTCCCCACCGACGCCACCGGCTTCTCCGCCCCCGAGATCACCGGCAAGATGTCGCTGCGGGCCTCGGTCACCTCCGAGCTCGTGCTGGAGAGTGTCCGCCTGCCCGGCGACGCGGTGCTGCCGGAGTCACGCGGCCTGCGCTCGCCGTTGGCCTGCCTGAACGAGGCGCGCTACGGGATCGTCTGGGGAGCGATGGGCGCGGCACGGACGGCGTTCGTCGCCGCGCGCGACTACGCGGTGGCGCGGGAGCAGTTCGGCCGGCCCGTGGCCGCCTTCCAGCTCACCCAGGCCAAGCTCGCCCGGATGCACCAGTCGCTGGCGACCGGCCAGCTGCTCGCCCTGCACCTGGGCCGCCTGAAGGACCGGGAGCTGCTCCGCCCCGAGCAGGTCAGCGTCGGCAAGCTGACCAACGTCACCGCCGCGATCGAGGTGTGCCGCAGCGCCCGCACCGTGCTCGGCGCCAACGGCGTCTCCGGGGACTACCCGGTGATGAGGCACGCCAACAACCTGGAGTCGGTGCTCACCTACGAGGGCACCGAGGAGATGCACACCCTGGTCGTCGGGCAGGCGTTGACGGGGCACCAGGCGTTCCGGTGACCACGGCGCTCAGACGACGATGACGCGGCCGCCCATCCCGAGCATCCCGTCGGCCCAGAACATGTCCATCGCAGCGGTCGAGATGCGTGCGCATCCGTGCGAGGCGGGCCACGGCGGGATCGACGCGGAGCCGTGCACGGCGTAGTTGCCGTCGTAGAACATCGGCCGGTAGAGCTCGCCCAGCTCCCCCTCGCGCCACCCGTCACCGAGCGTCCCCACGGAGTCCATGAACCCCACGACGTAGTCCCCCGTGGGGGTCTGCGCGGTGTACTCCTCGCCCTTGAACTCGTAGGGCTCGCCGTTGCCGGTGGAGGTGTTGAGCACCATCGCGGTCGCGCCGCCGCGGACCACGAGCAGCAGCTGCGCGCCCAGGTGGACCTCGACGTGGTCGCCGCCGGCCACGGGGGCCGGTCGGTGCCCGGTGTCGAGCGCGCCCCGGGTCGCCGGCCCGGCGATGCCGTCGCGGACGAGCCCGTGGACCTTCTGCACCGCCCAGACCGCCTGCTGGGTCAGGTGCCCGAACACCGCGTCCGGCGTGCCGCACCAGTAGCCGGACGCTCCCAGCTGCTCCTGCAGCGCGAGCACCCCCTCCCCCGCGTCACCCCGCTGGTATGCCGACGGCTCCGGCGGTGGGACCGGTTCGGGCTCCGGCTCGGGCTCGGGCTCCGGCTCCGGCTCCGGCTCGGGAGGAGCGGGCGGAGGGGCTGCCGCCACCCGGTCGTAGGTGTCCGCCAGCCCGCCGATCAGGGCTCCGGCGACCAGGCCGAGTCCACCGCGCAGCAGCTCGCGCCGGTGGACCGGCAACCGGGTCAGGGCCTGCGGGACCCCCTCGTAGCGCTGCAACCTCATCTGATCCTCCCCTGGTCCTGCGACGGCGCGTCCGCCATTGGACGCACGGACCCCCGAGGAGGTCCACCGCTGACACGCGGTCGTTGCCGAATCGTGACCACCGACGGGTGAGGCGGCGGCCCACGTCATACAGTGAGCACCTACGTCCGGCCGATCCTTTGGTGAGAGGACCCGCATGGCACCGACGCCGCCCCTGTCCCGACGCTCCGTGCTCGCCCTCGGCGGGAGCGCCGCGCTGGGCACGCTGCTCGCGGCCTGCAGCGGGGACGGACAGCTGGTGCCGGCGACCGGGGACGGCAGCACCGCCAGCGGCACGGCCGGCGGCCCACCCCCGAGGATCGACCAGTGGTACCACCAGTACGGCGAGGAGGGGGTCCGCGAGGCGGTGGAGCGCTACGCCGCCGAGTACGAGGCCGCAGACGTCACGGTCGGCTGGCAGCCGGGGGCCTACGACCGCACGACCGTGACCGCGCTCGCCGGGGGGGACGGTCCGGACGTGTTCGAGTACGGCAACGGCCCCTCCATCGACATGATCCGGGACGGCCTCGTGGTCGACATGACCGACGTCTTCGGGGACGCCCTGTCCGACTTCACCCCCTCGATGATCGAGCGGATGACCTACGACGGGAAGATCTGGGCCGTCCCCCAGGTCGTCGACACGCAGGTGCTGGTCTACCGGCCGAGCCTGCTCGAGCAGGTCGGCATCGAGCCGCCGCGCAAGATGGAGGACCTGCAGGCCGCCGCCCGCGAGCTGACCACGGACAAGGTCAAGGGACTGTTCCTCGGCAACGACGGCGGCGCCAGGCACCTGGGCGGCCCGATGCTGTGGTCCGCGGGCCTGGACTTCCTCGACGGCGACCAGGTCGCCTTCGACTCCGCCGGGGCCGCCGAGGCGCTGACGGTGCTGCGCACCTTCTGGACCGACGAGGTGCTCCTGCTGGACTCGCCCGAGGACTGGGACGACGCCACGGCGCTGACCTCGGGCCGGGCGGCCATGCAGTGGACCGGGCTGTGGACCTTCCCCCAGATCCGGGCCGAGCTCGGCGACGACTTCGGCGCCATCCCCTGGCCCTCGATGCCCGGCGGCTCCCCGTCGGTGCCCGTCGGGGCCTACGGCTCGTGCGTCTCCGCCCGGGCCAAGGACGTCGAGGCGGCCAAGGACTTCGCCCGCTGGCTGTGGGTGGAGAAGACCGAGCACCAGCTCGACTTCGCGACCTCCTACGGGGTGCACATCCCGGCGCGGCTCAGCCTCGTCCCCGAGGCCGACGTGCTGACCGAGGGTCCCGCCCGGGACGTGGCCGCCTCCGTCCTCGAGCACGGCCACCCGCAGACCCCGCTGCTGTGGACCCCCCGGGCGCAGGCCGCCTGGGCCGAGATGATGGGCCGGGTCGTGCGGGAGGGTGCCGAGCCGCAGGCCGAGCTCGACGCCCTCGTCCCGCTCGTCGAGCAGGAGCTGGAGCGGGTCGGAGGGTGAGAGCGGCGCCCGCCGCCGGCCCGCGCGCTGTCAGAGGCCGACGCCGAAGACGAGGGGGACCAGGGTGTACAGCATGAACACCGCCACCAGCAGCGAGATGATGTTGAGCCACACCCCGGCGCGCACCATCTGCTTGATGCTGACCTCGCCTGAGCCGAACGCGACCGCGTTGGAGGGGGTGGCCACCGGGAGCATGTAGGCCGAGCAGACGGCCAGGGTCACGGTGATGGTCATCAGCAGCGGGTCCATGCCGATGCCGACCGCGACCGCGCCGAAGATGGGGAAGAAGGCGGCTGCCGTGGCGGTGTTGGAGGTGAGCTCGGTGAGGCCCAGCCCCACCACCGCGACGACGACGAGGATCACCAGCGGGGACATGCCGGCCAGGCCGCCCACCTGCTCGCCGATCCACGCGCTCAGGCCGGTGGCCGAGAACATGGCCGAGAGGGACAGGCCGCCGCCGAACAGCAGGAGCAGGCCCCAGGGGATGTCCCGGGCGGCGCCCCAGCTCAGCAGCGGGGTGCCGTCGGGGTCGAGGGAGCGGCGCTCCGCCGGCACGAGGAAGCAGGCGATGGCAGCCACCATGGCCACCTGCGGGTCGGAGATGGAGGTCAGGAACGGCAGGGCGCCGGCCACCGCAGGGACGTCGGCGACGAACGGCACGACGACCCAGAAGAAGATGGCCACCGCGAAGATCGCGGCCACGCGGCGCTCGGCGGTCGACATCGACCCCAGCCCGTGCAGCTGGTCGTGGATCATCTTCCTGCCGCCGGGAATCCGGTCCACCTCGGGCCGGAAGACCACCTTGGTGAGGATCAGCCAGGCGATGACCAGCATGATCCCCGCCCACGGCACGCCGACGAGCATCCAGCGACCGAAGGCCACGTCGATCTCGTGCGCATCTGCCAGGTAGGCCTTCATCAGGGCCATCGGGGGCTGGCCGATCACGGTGGCGGTCGATCCGATCGTCACCCCGTAGGCGACACCCAGCAGCAGGGAGGCGGCGAACTTCGGTCCGGCGGAGGCAGGGTCCACCTCGCGGACGAGGTGCAGGACGGAGACGGCGATCGGCACCATGATGACGGCCGTGGCGGTGTTGGAGACCCAGGCGGAGATGACCGCGGAGGCCAGCATCAGGCCGAGCACCATCTGGGAGGAACGGGTGCCCACCGCCCGGATGGTGAGCAGCGCGATGCGCGTGTGCAGGTTCGAGCGCTCCGTGGCCAGCCCCAGGATGACGCCACCCATGACCAGGAAGACCACCGGGTTGGCGTAGGGCGCCGCCACGTCGGACATCGTGGCCGACCCCAGGAGCGGGAAGACGGCCAGCGGAAGCAGGGACGTGACCGGGATCGGCGCCGCCTCCGTCATCCACCACAGCGCCATCCACACGGCGGTGCCCGCCACCACCCGGCCCTCCACCGGGAGAGATGCGGGCAGGAGCAGGGCCAGGACGAACCCGGCCACCGGGCCCAGTGCCAGGAGCCACCACCGGCGCGGACCCTTCGGGTCGAAGGAGTCGCCTCCCTCCACCACCGGAGGGCTCGGCATCGTCGCCTCGTGCGTCGTCGTCATGGGGCACCTTCGTCAGTCGCGGAGCGGGTCCTGATCCACGCTAGGGCGCGCGGCACTCACGAAAAAGACCCAAGTGATCCCCTATTGATTCCGCACAGCGATGAGTGGGGCTGAGCTCCGGCCGGCGGGCCCTGAAGTAGGGTGCCTTGCGTGGACACCGACGCCAGCAGCTCGACCCGGATCGCCGTGCTCATCGACTGCGACAACGTCTCCGCCAAGCACGCCGAGGGCGTCCTGGAGGAGCTGGCCAAGTACGGCACCCCGACGGTCAAGCGCGCCTACGGCGACTGGACGACCCAGCACCTGGTGGGCTGGAAGCCTGAGCTGCACCGGCACGCCATCCAGCCCGTCCAGCAGTTCGCCTACACCGTGGGCAAGAACTCCTCCGACTCCGCGCTCATCATCGACGCGATGGACCTGCTGTGGCAGGGCAACGTCGAGGCCTTCGCCCTCGTCTCCTCCGACTCGGACTTCACCCGCCTGGCCACCCGGCTGCGGGAGTCGGGCAAACGGGTCTTCGGACTGGGGCGTCGCAAGACGCCGGAGTCGCTGCGCCGGGCGGTCGACCAGTTCATCTTCCTGGAGGTCCTGCAGGAGCAGGAGCAGGACCAGGAGCAGCACCTGGAGGCGGACGGTGGGGGCCGCCCCGAGCCGGACGCGGCCGGCGAGGACGAGCACGGGGGCGGCACCCCGTCGATCAACCTGCAGAGCGCGCTCACCAAGGGGGTCAACGCCACCTCGGGTGACGACGGCTGGAGCCGTCTGAGCGTCGTGGGCCAGCACCTGAACCGGGCGCACGCCGACTTCGACCCGCGGGAGTTCGGCTACGCCAAGCTGTCCCAGCTGGTCCAGGACCAGCCCTACCTGGAGACGATGACCGAGGGGTCGCACCTGATGGTCCGGCTGCGCCAGAAGCGGGCCGGCCGCACCACGCGGACCGCTGCCAAGGGCACCGACAGGACGGCCGGCAAGGGCACCGAGAAGGGCACCGAGAAGACGGTGGAGCCGGCTGCGGCCAGGAGCGGTGACAAGGCGCCCGCGAAGGGCGCAGAGAAGGCACCCGAGAAGGCGGCGGAGAAGGCACCGTCCCGCAGCAGGGCGAAGACCGGCACCGCACGGACCTCCGCGGCCAGGGCGACCCGGTCCAGGAAGGCCGCAGCCGAGGACAGCGCGCCCGTCGAGGACGGGCCGGCCGGGACGTCGTCGGAGACGCCGCCGCAGAAGGCGCCGGAGACGCCGCCGCAGAAGGCGTCGGAGAAGGCGCCGCAGAAGGCGCCCGCCGACGACCAGGCACCGGCCGCGCGCCGGACCCCGACCCGGAGAACCGCCAGCCGCAGGGCCACCTCGGAGACCACCAGCCCGGCCGGCGGCGACGCCTGAGGCACCCGTGGACGAGGCGGCACCCGGGCTGCTGACGTTCGGCCACGGCACGTTGGACTCCCCCGGTCTGGCCCACCTCGTCCGCGACGCCGGGATCGCGCTGGTCGTCGACGTCCGGCGCTTCCCTGGCAGTCGCACGAACCCGGCCGCGAAGCGACCGGCGCTGGAGGAGACGTTCGGCCAGGTCGGGGTGGGCTACCGGTGGGACGAGCGGCTGGGCGGACGTCGCCGGCTCACCCCCGAGCAGCGCGCGGACAACCCGGACACCTGGTGGCGCGTGGAGCAGTTCCGCGCCTACGCCGCGTGGACACGTGCGCCCGAGTTCCGCGCAGGCCTGGCCGACCTGCTGGGCGACCTGGCCGCTGACCCGAGGGGCCGCACGGCGGTGATGTGCTCGGAGGCGGTCTGGTGGCGCTGCCACCGCCGGATCGTCGCGGACGTCGTGCTCGGCGAGCACGGGGCGTCCGTCGGCCACCTCATGCACGACGGCCGGGTCGACCCGCACTCCCTCAGCGAGGGTGCCCGTCGGGGGCCGGACGGTCGTCTGGTGTGGCCCGCAGCTTCCTGACCTGCACCGGACGCACCTCGACGACGCGACCCCCGCCGCTGTCCTCGTCCCCTTCCCGGGGCGGCGTCGTCAGCGACCACGGCGTCGGGTGGCGATGGGTGGTCGGAGGCCCGGCGGGCGGACAGACCTCCACCACGTCCGCGTCGACGAACACGAGCGTCCCCGCCGTCAGCTCGACCTCCCCCAGCTCGCCGTGGGTCAACCCCGCGCCGTCGGCGAGCACCTCGACCCGCACGGGCCGGTCCAGCACCTGGTGCCCGACCGCCGCCTCGGCCGGCCCGAGCGGCAGCCCCTCGAGCACGAGCGGGTCGATCTCCAGGCGGACGGCCCCGGCGTGCCGCCCGTGGAGGTCGGGCACGAGGCGCCGTGGCAGGCTCAGGCACCCGGCCTGCTCGGTGCCGACGGCCTGGTCCTCCTCGCGCACCCAGCCGATGAGCCAGGCGCCAGGGTGCGGGTCGGCGGCCACCTGGGGGGCGTAGAACGCCTCCCCCGCGTCCAGCAGGTCCACGCCCGCCGGGTCGAACCGCGGCGCGCCTGCGTCGTCGACGACCGCACCTCCGACCGCCACCACCCGGGTGAGCCGTCCCCGGTCGTGCAGCGACAGGACGAGCGCCGCAGACCCGTCCACCAGGAGCACCAGCTGCGGGCACTCCCAGACGTCCGCCGGCAGCGCCGCGTCCAGCCCCGGCCGGTCCCCCCGCAGCCAGATCCCGGCGTAGCGCCAGTCGGTGAGGTCGGCGCAGTCGTAGAGCAGCACCGCCGGTGTCCCGTCCTCCAGCCCGGCGCCCAGCAGGGCCCACCGCCGGCCCGCGTGCTCCCAGACGAACGGGTCGCGCATCACCCGCACCGGTGCTCCGGGCTGCGTCGCGACGACCTCCGGGCCGGACCAGGTCAGCAGGTCCTCGTCACCGCGGCGCAGGCACACGGTGCTCACCTGGCTCGCGTCGACCACTCCGGTGTAGAGCGCCACGGCACCGTCGGCGGTGGGCAGCAGCACCCCGCTCCAGCAGCCGAACGCGTCCGGGCCCCCCTCGGTGGGCCCGAAGGCCGGCGGGTGGTGCTCCCAGCGGACCAGGTCGGCGCTGCTGGCGTGGCCCCACGCGATGCGGTCGTGCCGTGCGGCGTGCGGGTTGTGCTGGTAGAAGACGTGCCAGCGCCCGTGGTGGAAGACCATGCCGTTGGGGTCGTTCAGCCAGCCGCTCCGCGGCCGCAGGTGGTATGTCGTGCCGCTCGCCGGGGCGGTCCCGGCGTCCCCGGGGCTCCCCGCACCCGCGTTCTGCTCACC